>WLPB01000076.1 GCA_009698975.1 Actinomycetota bacterium
CTCTTCCACTGCATTTTTGGATTCTTTTGGCGCTCTGCAGTCTGTGCTTCCCAGTTCTTATCTGCATAAAGTTTTGCTGCTACTTTTCCGAAATCTTCATGGCTAGCATGCTGCACAATAATGACATAAGCATTGTCTTCTCCATACCAGCCAGACATAACCTTTATTTGAGCCCCTGTTGCTGCTCTCAGATCACTGACGAATTCTTTTAGACGAGCACGAACTTCAACATCCGTGGTCTTTTCGTAACCATCTAACTTCCACACTTCCCATACTTCTGCCATTTACTTCTCCTTTTATGAATATTGATGTGAGTTGTTACGCGTGCTCTCCGCCTGTGTGGGCGAATGTCTTGCAGGTGATTTGCCAGCGGCCATCTAGAACTGAGAGGGTGAAGTAATTAGTAAATGAGAGCGTTCCCCAGAAACCTTCTTCTTTCACAGTTGCGACAGCCACAGTGCCATCAATTTGGATATCAGTGATCTGTGCCTTCATCTGGCCAGCATCTGCGGGAGATCCCACCATTAAGTCGATGAAGCCCGCCTTATCGACGTCGTAATCAACGCCGCCCATTGTTCCGAACCATCGGGCGCTTGAATGAAAAGCCTCATTGAGTTTCTCAGCGTTGCCTTTTCCTGCACCTTCTATATACAGATTAATGAGTCTTGTTACTTCCTCTAAATCTTTCCCCATTTTGCTTCCTCTCCGTAATTAATCGAAATGTAACTACCGGAAAGGGGTGAAGTAAATAGTTCGCTCCAGTTATCTACTGCTTAAGCGGTTGCTCACCAGAATCCTTAAGGGCGAAGAGGGCAAACCGGACAATCCGCCGTTCGCGGCAATTGCGATGGCACTGAGGGAAAGAGATCCTCTATTTGAAGGCTTCCACGAGCAAGAAGCAGAGTGGCTTGTACCCGAGCCCCTAGCTTTCTTGCTCATTAACGAGTAGTAGTTCGCTTATTTCCAAAGAAATTTGCACTCGGTGCCCAATTGACGGTCGCTGAGCCAGATGTCGTATAAGAAACTCGAATGTTAATTGCTCCATGAGTAGCCGGTTTCCATCTACAGATTGCTGTCGTGCTCGTAGGTACAACGCGCTTGCATCCAGGGATGATCTTTGTATTTTCATAGAATGTGACTCTGCTATTGAGTGGCACCGTTGCAGTTATTGTATTTAGGACTCGGTAAACGGGTGAATTACTGGCAAGTGAAAAGCTGGCCGAAGTCACAAATGGCGCGTATCCAAAGTTCTCGCGCTCGACATTAAAGTCATTAAGCACGGTAGCGCTATCGAGTTTTGAGTTCCACATTCGGAAACGACTGATGTTTCCATTAATCGAGCAAGCCACACAATTTGAGCGTGCATCACTAATCCATAGTTGAGATGAGGTATTTGCAGTTCTGGTTGCCCCGGTTATCACAGCACCATCGGCCACGCCATTGATATAGAACTGCAAGCTTCCAGCAGTTGTCAGAGTAAAGCCAACCTGATACCAAGTATTTAGAGCGAGAGCCGTAGATCCAAACATGTTGGTTTTATTAGTGGTGTAGAGATTAAGGTAACGATTACCGCCGGAGATGCGTGAAGCGAAATGCCAGTTTTGAGCTTCAGATCCCCCTGCATTAGTAAACCAATGTGAAGCAAGCAGGTTCCATTCGGCATTCCAACTAGAAAACCTCACCCACATCATGAGTGACATGTCACCGCTGGGATTTGTTACTGTTCCTACGGCAGATGCGGGAAATGAAGCACCACCGTAGCTGGAAACTCCTGATACTTCTAGGGATCCACCACCGGCAGAGCTATATGCAGCATTACCTGTAAGAGTTGCTGCAACTGTTCCGCCAGAGACTAGGTCTCTCCAACTTGTGGCTCCTGATGTTGCCAGACTTGAAGGATTACTCGCATCTAGTTCTAGAGTCGGAGAGGATGAAATTGCGGCGTTGACGGGGAAGGAAGATCCGAAAAGCCCTAAAGCGAGCAGGAATGTAGCGAGCACAAGGCGCGCTACAAAGGTTTTCACAGGTGCAGATTACTCCATGCGATTTCAGGCGAGCGGAGATTAGTTACAGCTCAACGCCAATCTGTCTGCGGATTTCCTCGCCGATTCCAATAATCGCAATTGTCTGAGCATGGGTATGGAATGGGGACTCGAGTAAACCTTGCGATACATAGGAAGCTAAATAGTTTGCTTGGTAACAGAGACCTTCATGCCCAACAACCCCGGTCGAGTCTTTCCAATGTGGACCTGTACCGTTAAAGACTGCTTCTTTCAAAGTTAATCCGGAAGGGGTAAAGAATGGCGCATCAACTTCGAGCACGCCCTCACTTCCGGACACTGACGCACGCGTAGGTATGTGGCTATATCCCGATGCAGTTACGACAGCCCTTGCGCCAGATTCGTATTCGAATACAGCTGATGCCATGGCCTCGGATCGAGCATTGTGAAGTTGTCCTGTAGCAGTGATTTTCTTTGGCAAGCCAAGAACTTGTTCGGTAAATGCAATGGGATAAATTCCCATATCTTGCGTGATGCTCGCTTCTGGCAACCAGAGACGAGCGATTGCTCGATTATCTTGGCCGAAATCAACTTGAATGAGGCTAATGTCGCCAAGTAATCCTTGAGCAACAATCTTGCGCATGATGCTCGCTTGCGGAAGATAACGAGACCACATTGCCTCCATTGCGAAGACGCCAGCTTTCGCTGCAGCTTCATAAAGTACTTTTGCATCCGCTGCTCTAATTGTTGATGGCTTTTCAATCAACACATGCTTACCACTGTTGATTGCAATCAGAGCATCTGCAAGATGCGTATGTGGCAGAGTTGCAATGTAGATAACATCAATAGCGTTCTGGTCGCAGAGCGCTTCATATGAATCAAATGTCTGGTCTACGCCGTACTTCTGTGCAAGCGTTGCCGCTTTTCCTGGTGTCTTTGAGGCAATGGCTACTACACGTTGTTGAGTATGTTTCTTCAGAGTATCGATGAAGACATCGGCAATATCTCCTGCGCCAAGAATGCCCCAACGAAGTGATGGCACTGATGCTGGGTCAAGCAGATCTGGCGTAGGGATATCTGAATTCGAAAATCGCCTAACGACATCTGAGAACATAGCCATTTCGCGATGGTAGTCCGTATTAAGAACTTATTGAAGCCACTCCCCTGCTGTGCTTTCTTTTTCAGGGCAGGATATTTACACTTCTCATATGCATGCAGATGTTGAGAAAATCGAGCAGTTCTTTCGTGAGGATGGAACCTTGATAAGCATCCCGGCAAAGAGTTCTAAGCGGCTTGCAGTCCTGAATCGAATTGCCGGTGAATTTTCTGCTAGGACCAAGTATTCTGAAAAAGAGCTCAACGAAATAGTCGCCCGATTTCACGAAGATACGGCTGCCATACGCAGATATATGATTGAAAATGGCATTATGGAGCGTGATCGGGAGAGTGTTTACTGGCTCGCCGAGCGAAATTAGCCACGCTGACGCCAGCATAATTCTGACCTAAACTCACCCCATGAACAAATGGCTTCGAGCACTTCTCTCGATAGCCCTCCTTGCTCCAATTCTTACAAGTGTCCCTTCTGCAAATGCAGCTGCTTGCACGGTAACTACCGGGACTGTCTCTGGTACAACGCGATACGCCATATTTAATTCTGGTTCTGCCTGTACTTGGACCGTGCCAACTGGCGCCACTTCGATTTCATATCTCATCGTTGGTGGTGGCGGAGGTGGAGGTGGCGCGCGCCAAGCTGCAAACTCTCCTAATCTTGGCGGAGGTGGTGGTGGCGCGGGAGGAGTCGTGCTCTCTTCCACATTTTCAACGACCGGTGGCACTTCAATAAATCTCACCGTGGGCACAGGTGGTTCCGGTGGCGCTGTTGGTGCAAATGGAACAGCTGGTGGTGCATCCTCTTTTACATATTCATCTACAACTATCACATCAAATGGTGGCGGAGCTGGCGCTGGATCCAATGATGTGAGTGGACCAACGACACTCTCCGGAGATGGTGGCTCTAACTCATCTTTCTCAGGTGGAGCCAATGACTGGGATGGCGGCGGCGGTGGTGCGGGTGCAGGAGCAAATGGAAGTGCCGGTATCGATATTGGTGGCCAAGGAGGAACAGGTGGCGCTGGAGGTGCTGGAGTTTCAAATTCCTTATTAGGTTCTCCAACTTTCTATGGTGGCGGTGGAGGTGGAGGTGGTACACCAAGTGCCAACTCCTCCGAAGTTGATGGCCTCGGTGGAACCGGTGGAAGTAGCGTTGGAGGAAATGGCGGCGGCGGTGCTGGAACGCAACCCACCGCGGGCGTTACAAATTCAGGGTCTGGTGGCGGAGGTGGTGGCTGGCGTTACACGAGCTCGGATGCTCTTCGTGCAGGTGCTGCTGGCGCAAGCGGAAAAATTATTTTTGTCTATACAAAATCAGCGGCAACTATTTCATCGCTCTCAATTACCTCGACATCAGGTGCTGACAGTACCTATTCGATTGGAAATATCATCACTGTAACGGTCAGCACAAGCGAGGCAATTACCGTAACTGGATCACCGATTATTCCAATTGTAGGCCTCACATCTAAGAACTTTAACTATTCCTCTGGAAGCGGCACTTCAACACTCTTATTTACCTACACTGTTTTAACGGGAGATTCATCCACGGCAGGTCTAGCCATCACAGCAAATACCCTCGCTCTGAATTCAGGAACGATGCTTGATACAGGTGGACTAGCCCTTACTCTCACTCACTCTGCAGTTACTGCCTCCAGTAGTCACAAAGTCGATGGTATTGCCCCAACAATTACTGGTACATCATCAATCTCTATTGCTGAGAACACGTCGGTAGTACAAACCTTGGTGGCAAGCGAGACTGGCACCTTCAGTATTATAGGCGGCACTGACACTGCATTCTTCACGCTTAACGCAAACACGGGTGTAATGACTATTTCTCCACGCGATTTTGAAAGCCCAGCAGATTCTGATTTGAATAATGTTTACTATATAAGTGCTCGCTTTATCGATGCCGCTGGCAATGCCTCTGGAAACTACAATTACTTCATCACAATCACAAATCTCGCAGAAGTAGCTGTTATTGGTACGCCTACGCTGGCTGCAGCTCCAAAAAAAGGCAATCCTGTAACAATCACAGTCACATCAGATGTAGCAGGTAAGTTCACTTTCTTTGCCAATGGAAAACGTATAGCTGGATGTCTCAATAAATCAACTACTGGATCATCACCTAATTTTTCAGGTCAATGCACTTGGACTCCGACAACAAGGATTCTGATTAGTTTGTATGTATCTTTCGTTCCTACTAGTTCACAGACCTCTGGCGGAAATTCTGCGAAGATCTCTGTACTCCCCGGCACCAGAACAACTACGCGCTAGCTATCTAGCTCTTCTTAAAAATTCTGCTAAATAACGATTTATTTCCAACCTTGCGCGTTGCACGGCGAACCTTTCGCGCCGACGGAGCTCTCTCAATATGGCGAGGCGGATCTTGAATAGATTTTTCAAACGCCTCCATCGTGATCGGAGTGGGTTCAGAGCTCTGCCAACCAGATTTATCTAACTTACTCAGAGAGTCTTTTCCGCAATGGGGACAGAATTTAGCGAAGCCTGCGACAACTTTGCCACATTGTGGATTTCCGCAGATTGGCATTGCGTACTCCCCCTTTTCTTTAAAGTTACTCTACCGTCCCAGGTA
>WLPB01000077.1 GCA_009698975.1 Actinomycetota bacterium
AAAGGTTAGTAGGCGATGCCCTCGATTGAAGATTATGTAGAAGGACGAAATCCACTTTCACCCGATGAGATTCACAAGTTACGAGAGCTCGTCGCCGATTGGCAGCTTCTCTCAGATTTGTCTTTTGCTGATCTTGTTCTCTGGGTTCCAATTCGTAAAGATGGAATTTCATGGCCCTCCGGGTATATAGCAGTGGCACATATTCGCCCTACTACTGCGGCCACAGTATTTGCGCATGATGTCATTGGAGATGAAATACTCTGGGGCCAACGACATTACATCGATCAAGCGCTCTCTGGTTCTGAGATTGTCAGAGATACCGTTCCGGAACAATTCGGTGACCTCATGGTTAAAGAAGAGACAATTCCAGTTTTGATGGGCGAAAAAGTTATCGCCGTAATCTCACGCCACCGAAACTCCGAGTTGATGCGACAGCCATCTAAGCTTGAATTAAATTATCGAGAGATTGCACATGAGCTCTATCGAATGGTTGCTGAGGGCAATTTTCCCTATAAGAGCGCAGGCTCACTCTTTGATACAACACCGCGAGTGGGAGATGGATTGATCCGCCTTGATGTCAACGGCGCAATTATCTACGCAAGCCCTAATGCAAGATCGGCATTTAGCAGAATGGGTTGGACCAATGAGTTAGCAGGTTACTCACTTGGAGAAATTGCAGAATCAGTTGCCCGCGAGCAGATTATTCCTCGAGACGAATCATTATCAGGCGAGCTCAGCGGTAAATCTCTCCGCCGCACCGAGGTTGAAAACATCGGTGGAACAATTGATTTCATCGTTCTTCCAATTATTGCAGGAGAGAATCGAACCGGTGCAATTGTCTTGCTCAATAATGTAACTGAACTACGCCGTCGCGAACGTGAACTTGTCACGAAAGATGCCACAATTCGTGAGATTCACCATCGAGTAAAGAATAATCTTCAGACCGTTTCGGCACTTCTGCGTTTGCAAGCGCGCCGCATAGAAGATGAAGGTGCTGCACAAGCTCTCAATGAAGCGGTGCGCCGTATTGCTTCAATCGCCTTAGTTCACGAAACGCTTTCTAATAGCCCCGATGCATCGGTGCAATTTGATGATGTTCTCGATCGCTTAGTCAGTCATGCTGTTGAGTTAACTCCAAGGCTGAGCGAAATTACCATCTCGCGTCAAGGTGAACTTGGATTACTGGATCCAAGAATTGCGACACCGCTCGCCTTGGTGATAACCGAACTTATCTACAATGCGTTAGAGCATGGTTTAGAAGTTGAAGGAACACAATTAACTATCTCGATTGATCGTGATGAAAAATCTGCGAAAGTCTCAGTAATTGATGACGGTGTTGGATTGCCCGATGGATTTTCGCTGCAGGAGTCATCAAATCTTGGGCTTCAAATTGTGCGCACATTGACCGAGAACGAATTGCGGGGAACTCTTGTTCTTATTTCAAATTCTGAAGAGACTCGAGCAGAGCTCGTCTTTCCGATTAGTGAGAGCCGTTATCCATAAGTCGAGCACGGTTACGTGCTGCGCGACGCTTCAGCGCGCGACGCTCATCTTCAGAAAGCCCGCCCCATACTCCAGCATCTTGTCCTGACTCAAGAGCCCAGGCAAGACATGGCTCTTTCACGATACATCGATTACAGACTTTTCTAGCCTCTTCGATTTGAGTCAGGGCTGGTCCGGTATTTCCTACGGGGAAGAAGAGTTCAGGGTCTTCATCGCGGCAAGCAGATTGATGTCTCCAATCCATGACGAACCCCCTCCTATAAAACCAACTCTGGCATAACCAACTCTGGTGTAATCAAAATGTTATAAACACGACCGTGTGAGTGGGTAATTCTCCCTGTATCTCTCCTGTTAAACAAGAAGGTAGCGAATAAAAGATTGAAAAATGTACCAAAAATGAGGTGATATATATCGCGCCTGGCATTACACAAAGTGCAAGTGCCCCCGACAGGATTTGAACCTGTGCACCTGCCTCCGGAGGGCAGTGCTCTATCCCCTGAGCTACGGGGGCGCAGGGGGTAGATTATCCGACTATGAGTACATCTGATCTTGCTACCGCTTACTTTGCAACTGGTTGTTTCTGGGGAGCTGAGCGTCGATTCTGGAATATGCCGGGAGTTACTTCGACTCGAGTTGGATATATGGGTGGAACCGTCGAAAATCCAACATATGAAGAGGTCTGTACCGGAAAGACTCTCCATGCCGAGATGGTTGAAGTTAACTTCAACCCGAGCGTAATCACATATGAAACTCTCTGCCGAGAGTTCTGGGTAATGCACGATCCCACCTCTCTTAATCAACAAGGAGGAGATATTGGCACTCAATATCGAAGCACAATTTATTTTACGAATAGTGAGCAGGCTGCAATTTCACAATCAACGCGTGATCAATATCAAGGGCTTCTTACCGGCGAAGGTATTGGCGAAATTGTTACTGAAATCAAAGATGCAACAGGGGTAATTTTCTACCCTGCCGAGGAGTATCACCAGCGCTATCTTGAGAAAAATCCAAATGGATATGACTGTCATTCAAGCACAGGCGTAGCTTTTCCGCGATGATGGTCAAAGCCCAGCCTGAGTGGAATACTCCACACATGAGCGATTTCAAGCATCTCACACTCGATGAATTACGCACACATAAGAGCGAGAAGTGGCGGGTATATCCTCCCGATGTCCTACCTCTTCCCGTTGCTGAAATGGATTTCCGAGTTGCAGAACCAATCCGCCGCACATTGATTGAGATGATTGATAAATCTGATCTAGGATACTTAGGTTCAATCCCTGAACTTGGCGAAGCATTCGCACGATTTTCAACTAGCCGCGATGGCTGGACTCCAGATCCATCGCAATTACGTGTAGCAGCCGATGTCGGTGTTGGAGTTGTTGAGACGCTTCGCGTCATCACATCGCCGGGAGATTCAATACTAATCAACTCACCTGTCTATCAAAACTTCTACACCTGGTGCAGAGAGACTGGCCTTAACATGGTCGACGTTCCAATTACCCGGGGCGAAGAGGAGATCAACGGCTCCGAGTGGCATCTCGATTGGGAAGGTATTGAAAAGGCATATCAATCTGGAATAAAGGTTCACTTACTCTCTAATCCGCATAATCCTCTAGGGCGAGTTTATACTCGCGGAGAGTTAGAGAAATTAGTAGCTCTTGCTCATAAATATGGTGCACTTATTATTAGCGATGAGATTCATTCGCCGCTGACTTTCGCGGAACAGAAATTTACGCCTTTTCTTTCGCTAGGCGATGATGCAGGTGCTATTGGAATCACGATTACCTCATCGAGCAAGGCCTTTAATATCGCAGGACTTAAGTGTGCATTTATTTTGACGCAAGATGCTGCAATGCACGAGCGACTCAATGCAATTGCGCCCGCGACCCACTATCGGGCCTCGTTCCTAGGAGCACACGCTTCAGTCGCTGCATTTAATGAGGGAGAGCCGTGGCTCAACGAACTCATGGTTCAACTCGATTTCAACCGTAGGCTGCTTTTAGATTTGATTGCTGAAAAACTGCCCGGCGCACGTACCCACATGCCCCATTGCTCGTACCTTCAGTGGATCGACTTCTCCGAGTACAAGCTCGATGTAGAACCGGTAGTGCATCTGGCAGAAAAGGGAAAGGTGGGATATTCGCCAGGTATCAACTTTGGCCCCGCATCCGGCCACTTCGTACGGCTTAATTTTGCAACTTCACCATCGATTCTAGAAGAGGCTATAACGCGGACAGCTCACGCATTGCGCTAAGCCGATACTCTTTGCCAATGGAGAATTTGCATCCCGAGACTGCTGCTATCGCTGCCGGGCGTCCCGAAAGAAATGAGGGCGCAGGACTCAACGCACCTATCTCTCTTAATTCCACATTCTTGCCTGGCGGTATTGGCTACGGTCGTTACGGAAATCAAACTTGGGAAGCGCTAGAAGAGACAATCAGCGCACTTGAGCAAGGCGAATCAACGCTCGCATTTTCTTCTGGCATGAGTGCAATTACAGCAGTCTTCTCGCTGCTTCCTCATGGTGCGCCAGTTGTTGCATCAAATCAGGGTTATAGCGGCACGATGTCTTTGCTCAAGAAGTATCACGAACAGGGGCGACTAGAAGTTCGCTTCGTTGATATCTCAAATACGCCCGATGTATTTGAAGCGCTAATGGGAGCGGCATTTCTTTGGATCGAGTCTCCAACAAATCCAACTCTTGAAGTTGCGGAACTTGCTCTCATAATCGGTGAAGCAAAGAAGCGTAATTTGGGAGTCGCGGTCGACAACACATTTGCAACTGCGCTTACTCAGAAGCCGCTCGAACTTGGTGCTGATATTTCAATGAACTCTGTAACAAAGTATCTCTCTGGACATAGTGATGTGCTTCTTGGCTCTCTTTCAATGCGCGATCCGGCGCTACAAGCTCGATTGCTAGAGGCGCGTTCGTTGCTAGGTGGCATTCCCGGACCTTTCGAGTGCTGGATTGCACTCCGCGGAATCCGTACCTTTCCGCTTCGCTTTCGCGCTGCCGAGAAGAGTGCTCAAGATTTAGTTACGCGCCTGAGCGCCCACCCAGCCATTGAGGGCGTTCGATACCCAGGATTTGGTGCAATCGTCTCCTTTGATGTTAACGCGGATGCTGCTCACACAGAGAAGGTCTGCGAAAGCTCACAGCTCATTGCGCACGCAACGAGTCTCGGTGGAGTAGAAAGCACCTGGGAACGTCGTAGACGCTGGCCAGCTGAAAGCCTGACCGTCCCCGAAAATCTAATTCGCCTCTCCGTTGGTTGTGAGCACGTTGATGATCTCTGGGCAGATATCGCTCAAGCGCTCTCTTCAATCTAGATACTTGTTAGTGGGTCGGCGGGCAAAGTCAGCTAAAAGAGAGTATTTTTCTCTTATGAAGTTCTTCCGCAGATTCCTCGCAACGATGACTCTCGTCCTCCTTGCATTTAAAGCGGTCGTCGCTTTTCTTAGCTGGGTCGAAAAGCAAGAAGAGAGCGAAACAGATGCCTGGGTCGATGAAGAAGAATTCGAAGATCACAAGTGAGTCAGTACGAGGCTGGGGTTTGTAATATTGGTCCTTCCGAAGTTGCTCGTCGCAGACAGGTTGCTTATCTTGGTGGTGCGCTCTATGCCCTCTTTGTGGCAGTTGCCATCTTTAAAAATTTCTCATCAGTCACAACGATCTCCGCTTTATTTCCGGCGCTCATCTTCTCAGTAGGGTTTATTCAATCTCGTCGAAAATTTTGTCTCGCTTACGGCTTGATGGGTAGCTTTAACTTTGCGAAGCTTGGCTCTCTCACTCAAGTTCAAGATCAGATGTCTTTGAAAGCTGATCGCAGCACCGCGCTCTCGATTCTGGCTCAATCACTAGGGCTAGCACTTCTGCTCGCCTGCGTTGCGATAGCGCTCAACATCACCCTTTAAATTCTTTACCCCCTTAACAATTACATCAATAAGTGACATCCTTATTGAGTGATAATTAATATTCATAGACGCCATGCAGAGCTAGCAAGTGACTTTCAAGAGATAGTTGAGGAGAAACTTCATTCGATGGAACGCTTTAGCGTTCTCATTGAACGAATTGAAGTTGAAGTCCTTCATGAGGCAAATCCCCATCAAGGCAAACACTCACATAAAGTGGTTCTTACATCTCGTGG
>WLPB01000078.1 GCA_009698975.1 Actinomycetota bacterium
AGCCTACCGTTTAATTAGCTGGTGACGACGGAAGGTTCGCCTGAAGGGACTCCAGCCGCGATCATCTCATCGCCTAGGCGCATCGCCTCTTCGATAAGTGTCTCTACGATTTGAGATTCAGGCACTGTCTTGATGACCTTGCCCTTAACGAAAATCTGGCCTTTGCCATTACCTGATGCAACGCCTAGATCTGCCTCACGCGCTTCGCCAGGGCCGTTTACTACGCAGCCCATGACTGCAACGCGAAGTGGAACTGTCATTCCTTGTAAACCGGCTTGCACTTTCTCTGCCAATGTATAGACATCAACCTGGGCGCGACCACATGATGGGCAAGAGACAATTTCAAGTTTACGTTGGCGAAGGTTGAGTGATTCAAGAATTGATATTCCAACCTTTACCTCTTCAACGGGAGGGGCAGAGAGTGAGACACGAATTGTGTCGCCGATTCCTTCGGCCAAGAGAATTCCAAATGCTGTTGCAGATTTTATAGTTCCTTGGAAAATTGGACCAGCTTCTGTAACACCAAGGTGTAGTGGGTAATCGCACTTTGCAGCAAGGATGCGGTATGCGTTAACCATCGTTACAGGGTCGTGGTGCTTGACTGAAATTTTAATATTACTAAAGCCATGCTCTTCAAAGAGCCCTGCCTCCCAGAGAGCCGACTCTGCGAGTGCTTCTGGAGTTGCTTTGCCATACTTCGCTAGAAGACGAGGATCGAGCGACCCAGCATTGACGCCGATACGAATCGGAATACCGGCATCACCGGCAGCCTTGGCAACTTCCTTTACCTTGTCATCAAATTGCTTGATGTTTCCGGGATTAACTCGCACCGCGGCGCATCCGGCATCGATAGCAGCGAAGATGTACTTTGGCTGAAAGTGAATATCTGCAATTACTGGAATCTGTGACTTCTTTGCAATTTGGGCAAGTGCGTCGGCATCATCTTGAGAAGGAACAGCCACTCGAACAATCTGACAACCAGAAGCTGTGAGTTCGGCAATCTGCTGAAGAGTGGAATTCACATCCGCTGTCAGCGTTGTACACATAGATTGCACGCTGACTGGAGAATCTGATCCCACTGCGACCGAACCCACTTGCAACTGCTTTGTCTTGCGACGTGGAGCCAGTGGCTTGAGAGGGGCGCTAGGAATTCCGAGATCTACCATGAGCAGTATTCTGCCTCAGAATTATAGATTGAGCGAGACAGGATTGAAGATGTCGGCAATAACTAAGAGAAGTGTAAGAATTCCTAGAAGTACGACAACAACTCCCGTAACGGGCGTTAATACATTGACATTAATAGGCGCTGGACGAGGACGTCGCCGCAATCGAGCAAAGAAGGCTCGGATCTCATCGGCGATAGCCACCGCCATATGACCACCATCGAGTGGAAGTACCGGCAACAGGTTAAAGATTCCAACAAAAATATTGAGGCTCGCAACTATGAGCAAGAATGTAGTGACCTTCTCATTTTTCGTGTCGCCTTTATTGGCTACAACCTCACCCGAAACTCGAGCAGCACCTACAACGCCTACGAGGCCATTGGGATCACGTTCTTCGCCCATAAATGTCTGACGGAAGAGTTCCGGAATTTTCTTTGGCAGATTGTAGAGAGACCTTACTGACTCTTTTGTCAGAAACCAGGTCGTCTCGCCTGCTTGAGCCCCTGCCTTGGTAAATGAATCTCGCGCCACAACGGTTTGATATTGGGGGTAAATGCCGAGACGAAATCTCTTCTCTTTCTCGTAATACACAGCGGCAGTCTCAAAGGTGAGTTCTTTGCCATCGCGCAACACAACAATGCTTAATTCTTTACCTTCAGATCGCGCAATCGTATTTACGCCATCATTCCAATTTACAAATTCTTTGCCATTAATTGAAAGAACTCGATCTCCGCCTTGCAGGCCAACAATCGCTGCAGGTGAAGCTGGTTCGACCTTATCGATGATCGGCTGGTAGGTGGTGTAACCAATGCCAAAGAGAATTACGAAGATTAAAAGGAAACCGATAATAAAGTGAGCAGTCGATCCTGCGCCAAGAACAATAAGTTTCTTCAGCGAGGAAGCTCGCCAGAATGCGCGTTCCTCTTGGCCGTCAGGCATCGGATCAGTTGGAGTCATTCCCTCGATACGGCAATATCCGCCGGCTGGAATTACTTTGACGCCGTATTCGGTCTCGCCGCGAGTGGTAGACCAGATTCGCTTTCCGAATCCAACGAAGAACTCGGAGACCCTCATGCCGAATTTGCGCGCTGTGATGAAGTGTCCAAATTCATGAACCATTACCGAAATGAGTAGCGCTGCTATGAAAGCGAGTACTCCGAGAATCTGCATTATGAGGCTACCTTTGCAATAAGTTGTTCTGTTCGTGTACGAGCATCTTGCTCTATGGCACTGACATCTGCCAGATCCCGTAGGGCTGGTAGTGACTGGCCTTCATATTGAGTAATCATCTCTTCGACAGTAGCAATGATATCTGTGAATTTAATGCGACCATTTATAAATGCTGCTACCGCCTCTTCGTTGGCGGCGTTAAAGATTGCTGGCAGCGCTCCCCCAACCGTGCCACAGTGGCGAGCAAGATTAACTGCAGGAAAACGAGCGTGATCAATCGGTGCAAAATTCCAGGTTGAAGCCGAACTCCAATCAATAGCGCTCGTTGCACCAACTGTCCGCTGCGGATAATTCATTGCTAGCGCAATCGGACCCTTCATATTTGGAGGTGATGCCTGGGCAATAGTTGAACCATCTTTGTATTCGACCATTGAGTGGACGATAGATTGAGGATGAATCACTGCATCAATCTGAGAGTACGGCAGAGCGAATAAGTGATGAGCCTCGATGATTTCCAGACCCTTATTCATTAACGTTGCCGAATTTATCGTAACTACTGGCCCCATCGACCATGTTGGATGCGCCAATGCATCCTTGAGCGTCACTGAACTCAAATCGATTCGATCTCTAAATGGTCCACCGCTGGCCGTAAGTACAAGTCGAGCTACATCATGTGAGCTATTTCCTTGTAGGCATTGCCAAATTGCAGAGTGTTCTGAATCGACCGGCAAAATTTGATTCGGTGCAGCTAGCGGCATAACTAGCTCTCCCCCGGCAACAAGGGACTCTTTATTTGCTAACGCTAATTGATTTCCAGCCTTCAGCGCCGCAATGGTCGGAGCCAGTCCAATAGACCCGGTAATTGCATTGAGCACTACATCGCATGTGATGGCTGCGATTTCAGTCGATGCTTGTGGGCCATCAATGATCGTTACGCCAGGCAGCGCCGCGCGCAGCACATCAGCATTTTTAGTAACTCCTACAGTTTTAACGCTGTACTTCTTAGCCTGAGCAATGAGCTCATCAAGATTGCTACCAGCGGCAGAAATTGCCAGAACCTGAAAGAGTCCAGGATTGGCATCGACGATTTCGAGAGCTTGAACACCGATTGAACCGGTCGAGCCAAGAATGATGAGAGTGCGCATTATTTAACTGCGCGTTTGCGCCCCACAATTTGCGCGAGAATTACGGTTCCCACAGCGATGATAAACATGGCCGAACCAACCACATTTGCTTGAGGTGGAAGTCCCTTTTGTGCTGCAGTCCAGACAAAAGTTGGGAAGGTATCGAAATCGGAGCCACTATTGAAGTTGGTGATGATGAAGTCATCGAATGAGAGGCTAAATGCCAGCAGAGCAGCTGCCGCAATTCCTGGCGCCACGAGCGGCAAAGTCACGCGCCTAAAGGTTTGGAACTCATTGGCATAGAGATCCATCGCCGCTTGCTCAAGACGCGGATCCAGGCTTGCGATTCGCGCCTTAACAGTAACCACAACGAATGAGATGCAGAACATCACATGGGATATCACCACTGGCCAGAAGCCAAAGTTGATATTAGATTGCAAGAAGAGAGATGCAATCGATGCGCCAAGGACAATCTCTGGGGTTGCCATCGGTAAGAAAATCAACAAATTAGTCGATGAACGGCCCCTGAATTTATGTCGACCAATCGCAAAGGCAATCATGGTTCCGAGAATGGTGGAGAAGAATGTTGCAAGCAGGCCAACCTGAATGGAATTACTCAGCGCCGTACAAACTTTGTTATCAACTCCACATGGCGAAAGCCAGTTATCGAAGGTGAAACGATTCCAGACCAGATTGGACCTAAAAGGCTTGTTAAACGAGAAAGCAATTGTGTAAGCAATCGGGATAAATAGGTATGTGAAAGCAATAACGACGTAAATTCGAATCAGATTGCGTTGGAACCAGCGAGAAGCTTTTCTCATACGAGCTCCTCTGTGCCAGCTTTTCGAATATAGATAATGACCAGAACCAAAATGACTGCCATCAAAGTAAATGAGAGCGCTGAGGCGGTTGGATAATCCGTCAGCGTAAGCTGCCTAGAGGCAATCACGTTTCCAATCATCTTGTCATTTATCCCGCCCAGGAACTGGGCATTGACATAGTCACCAGCCGCCGGAATAAAGGTGAGCAAGGTGCCCGCGACCACACCTGGCATCGATAAAGGCAAGGTGACTTTGCGGAAAGTGGTGAAACCGTTGGCGTAGAGGTCGCCGGATGCTTCGAGAGTACGAGGATCGATGCGATCGATAGATGCATAGAGTGGCAGCGTCATAAATGGTAAGAAGTTATAGGTAAGTCCGGCAACGACCGCAAATGAGGTGGAGGTCAGAGTCATATCTGGGGCGATCAGTTCAAACTTTCTTAAGAAGGGAACGATAAATCCATTTTCTCCAAGTATCTGCTTCCATGCGACGGTGCGGAGCAAGAACGATGTGAAGAATGGCGCAACGAGTAAAACAAGAAGTATGTTCTTCATCTTGCCAACCTTGAAGGCGAGTGCGTAGGCCAATGGGTAGGCAATCGCCAACGCCAACACGGTAGCTAGCGCTGCAAATAAGAAAGATCTTCCAAATTGTTCTTTGTTATCCAAGAATGCAGTGGCGTAATTATTGAAAGCAAAGGTCTGCTCATAATCGTTAACATCGCCACCTGCAATTTTTGTCTGAGTCGAACTTTGGGCCAGATTTACGATGGGCAAGATAAAAAATGTAAAGAGAAAGATTAAACCGGGAAGTAGAAGCAGGTAGGGAGTACGAGGGCTCGAGATGCCTGACTTACTCATCTTCGTCGATAATCTCTTCTGGCTCGACTTCCATTCCAGCCTCTGCATCTTCATCACCGCGAAGAGCAAATGTAAATCCAGATTCCCACGAGATATTGACATCTTCGCCAACGCTAAATGGCGCAACTGCATCATCATTCTGCTCGAAGACCATGAGCTCTTGTCCCCACGGCATCATCACTTGATACTGAGTTGAAACACCGATGTATGAAACATCTTCGATTTTGCCACCGGAAAGGATGTTTCCGGAAGTCGGTGTAGCAACCCGTGAGATACGGAATTTCTCTGGGCGGATACCGGCAAAGATGGAGTTATCTACTGCATGCGATCTGTTCTTTGCGAGCGAGATTTTCTGGCCGAAGATATCAACAATATGGTTATCGCCATCATTGCCTGAAA
>WLPB01000079.1 GCA_009698975.1 Actinomycetota bacterium
GATTCAAAACGAGTTTACCTTTGATGAAGTTATTGGAATCTTCGCTGCGATGGGCGATAAAGATGTTTTAGGCGCACTGACCGAGCTTGAAAAAGTAATGGACTCAGCCATCGTGACAACAAATACTTCTCACAGAGCGATGAAGTTATCTGACCTAGAAGCAACAGCAGTAAAAGTCTTCGGAGCAGATCGAGTTTTTTCCGCCGACTCTCTCGATGCTGCTATTGAGAAAGCAATCAAAGATTCAATTCGCCCATTGAGCGAAGATACGATCGGAATTTTGATCACCGGTTCTGTCGTCACCGTCGGAGAAGCTCGCACTCTGGTTCGTCGTAGATTTGCAAAAGAGGAAGCGCGATGAGAGTTCTCGGATCTGCTGTTCTCGTAATGGAATTCTTCATTATGTGTTTTGCTATGCTGGTGGCAAAGGAGCATGAACCCTCAACTTTGATTGCGGGAGGGATTATTGCCATTCTCTTTCTTCTCACCCCTGGCCTGCTCAAGAAGAAGGCGGGTTGGATTTTGGGGTCAATTTTGCAGTTCTTGATGATTGGTTATGCAGTTGTTGTGCCCTCACTGGCACCCCTGGCCTTGATCTTCGGAGCTCTCTGGATTGCCGCCATCATTGTGGGGCGAAAAGGGGAGGCGGCTAGGGCCAAATTCCTCGCAGAAGCCCCGGTTACCGAGGAGTCCTAACGCCCAATAGAATGGGTGGGTGAGTACTTTAGAAAAGACACTTGTCCTCGTTAAGCCTGATGGTGTTGCGCGCAACTTAGTAGGCGAAATTATTTCGCGTATTGAGCGCAAGGGATACACAATCTCTGCTCTTCGCATGCTCAGCGCCGATCGTGCGCTCCTCGAGCAACATTATGCTGAACATCAGGGCAAGCCATTTTACGAACCACTCGTTGAGTTCATGATGTCCGGTCCTATCGTGGCAATGGTTGTCGAAGGTAATCGTGTTATTGAAGGCTTCCGAAATATTGCGGGCACAACTGATCCAACTGTTGCAGATCCCGGAACGATTCGCGGCGATCTCGCACGCGATGCCGGCACAAAGGTCACACAAAATCTTGTACATGGTTCAGATTCACCAGAATCTGCAGCTCGCGAAATTGCAATATTCTTTGGAGGTAAGTAAATGTCAAGCAAGATGTCATTCATTGGTCGCGATATGGCGGTCGATCTCGGTACCGCAAATACTCTTGTCTATGTTCGCGGTCGCGGCATTGTGCTTAATGAGCCTTCAGTGGTTGCGGTCAATCAAGATACTGGTGGAATTCTCGCCGTAGGTATCGAAGCAAAGAAAATGATTGGTCGTACGCCTGGAAACATCGTTGCTATTCGTCCACTTAAAGATGGCGTGATTGCAGACTTCGACACCACAGAGCGCATGCTCCGTTACTTTATTCAAAAAGTACATAAGCGCAGCTACCTAGCTAAGCCGCGTATTGTTGTCTGCGTTCCTTCAGGAATCACTGGCGTCGAACAGCGCGCAGTTAAAGATGCTGGCTATGCAGCTGGTGCACGTAAGGTTTACATCATTGAAGAACCGATGGCTGCAGCAATCGGAGCAGGTCTTCCAATTCACGAGCCAACAGGAAATATGGTTGTCGATATTGGTGGCGGAACTACTGAAGTTGCAGTTATCTCACTCGGTGGCATCGTGACTGCTCAATCTATCCGTGTAGGTGGAGATGAGCTCGATCAATCTATTATCAACTGGGTTAAGCGCGAATATTCACTACTTTTAGGTGAGCGCACTGCAGAAGAGATCAAGATGGCAATCGGATCTGCATACCAACTCGCAAATGAGAATGATGCTGAAATTCGTGGTCGCGACCTTGCTACTGGTCTTCCAAAGACAATCACTGTGACAGCAGCTGAGATTCGCAAGGCGCTCGAAGAGCCGGTTAATGCAATCGTCAATGCAGTTAAGCAGACTCTTGATAAGACTCCACCAGAGCTCTCATCTGATCTTATGGATCGTGGAATTGTTCTTACGGGTGGAGGCGCGCTACTGAAGGGTCTTGATGAGCGTCTTCGTCGCGAGACAGGTATGCCAATCCATATTGCAGAGCGTCCGCTCGATGCTGTCGTTGAAGGTTCAGGTAAGTGCATTGAAGAATTCGAAGCCCTTGAAAAGGTTTTGATTTCAGAGCCACGTCGCTAAAGGTTTCAGCGCGTGCGTTACGGAGGCGACAATCGTGGACGCCTATTACTTATCGTACTGATTGTTACCTCGCTATTTCTGATCACACTTGATCTTCGCGGCGTTGCAGTAGTCGATAACATCCGTAGTGGCACGCAATCGATTCTTACCCCATTTCAAAAAGCTGGATCTTGGGTAATTTCTCCGGTCCGCAGTTTTCTTTCGGATGTGACGCACTTAGGTCGTACTCGAAATCAAATTGAAAAGCTCACTGCTCAAAATGAAGCGCTCCGTCTCGCTCTGGAAAATCGAAAGAACGCTGATGCTCAGCTGGTACAACTTAAAGGTGTTCTCGAATTAGCGGGGAAGGCACAATACAAAGTTGTTGCTGCGAAAGTTATTTCTCAAGGTTCCAGTACTTCTTTTTCACAGACTATTACCATTGATGCAGGAACTTCTTCAGGTATCCGTGCCAATATGACAGTAATTTCTGGATTCGGTCTGGTCGGAGTAGTTAAGGTCGCATATCCAAATAGCGCACTCATCCAATTAGCATCGGATCCATCATTTAAGATTGGCGCACGCATTGCAGGCTCCCAACAAATTGGAATTCTGAGCGGTGAAGGTACCCGAAAGTCAGTGCTCCAGCTTCTTGATAACTCATTAGAGGTAAAAGAGGGCGATGTAATTCTCGCTCGCGGAAGTACAAACGGTCGACCATTTGTACCTGGGGTACCTATCGGCGAAGTAACGAAGGTGGATAACTCAGCTAGTGCAATCACTCAGACTGCAGATGTGAAGTACTTTGTTAATTTCTCAACGCTCGGAGTTGTCGGAGTTGTAATTTCAATGACCGAGGCCGATCCCAGGGATGCACTCGTGCCACCTAAGCCGCTTCCAACGCCTATCCCCACTGTAACAATCACGGTCACACCGACACCGACGCCGTCAAGCAGAGGGTAGTCCAAATGTTTTCCAGAAGATTCTTTCTCTCACTTCCAATTTTTCTTCTTCTCTATATTGCACAAGAATCCCTTGTTGTTCAGATGCGACTTCCGGCTGGTGGCTTCTCCTTAATTTTAATTTTTACTCTTATCTGGGCTTCAATGAGCACCCCTGAAATCGGAGCACTGACAGGTTTTGGTGCAGGCTTGTTGATGGATCTATCTCAAACATCGCCTGGCCCCATGGGGCATTGGACACTTGTCATGATTCTGGCATCGTACGTAATCTCTTTTCTTTCCTACGGTGATGATCACGTTCGCGCCAATCCGCTCAATATTGTATTTCTTGTTGTAGCGGGCGTCGCCCTCTCACAATTATTCTTCGCACTCTTGAGTTTGCTACTTGGTGAAGCGCTAGGCACTATACAGAGCGTTCTCTTCATCTGCGCTGGAACAGCATTCTGGAGCACAGTTATCACTCCACTAATTCTCCCGATTGTTTCTAGGCTTCACGCATCAGTCTTCGGAACGGTTTCACGAATATGAATCAACGTTCAAGACTCACCATGGCCTTCTTACAAATTTTTATCGCATCACTCCTGGTTGCACTTTTAGGGCGCCTCTTCTATCTACAAGTTGCAGCAGGCCCTACTTATAGAGATGCAGCGTTGAGCATTCAAAGTCGAGATGTAGTAACTCCCGCGACAAGAGGCCTGATTGTGGACTCCTCCGGAGTGCCATTAGCGCTTAATAAGGTTGGATTAGCAGTCACAGTCGATCGCACAGTGATTGATAAACAGGACGACAAGGGCGAAGCAGTACTGCGAAATCTCTCAAAGCTTCTCGGACTTAAATTTAAGGATGTATGGCAGCGCACGCGACTCTGTGGCGAACTCGAAAAAGGCACACGAGCAGGATGTTGGACCGGATCACGCTTCCAACCAATTCCAATCACGAAAGAGGCAGACCCTTCAATCGCGCTACAAATAGTTGAGAGATCTGATGCCTACCCAGGAATATCTGCAACACCTCTCGCAATTCGCAGCTACCCAGGATTTCTTGGACTCAATGGTGCTCATCTATTGGGGTATACCGGTCCACTTACAGATTACGATTTATCTGGCGCAGGCGGCAGAAGTTATTTCAGATCTGAAGCTATTGGTAAAGCGGGCCTTGAAATTGAATATGATGAATACTTGCGAGGTTCCCCAGGAATTCGTACGGTAATTGTTGATCGCAAGGAAGCTGTAACAAGTACAAGTCAAAACACTCTTCCTATTTCAGGCAGCCACTTAGTAACGAGCATCGATGCTCGCTTGCAGGCAGCGACCGAAAGTGCGCTCGATGATGCGGTTCGTCGTGCACGGGCATCTGGCTATCGCGCAGACGGAGGCGCTGCAGTAGTAATGGATATATGGACTGGCGAGATTCTCGCAATTGCATCTAACCCTTCGTATGACCCCAACTCTTTTGAAAGAGGATTGACCGTCAAAGAAGCGAGCGATCTCTTTAGTGAGGAGACCGGTGTTCCTGCTCTCAACCGTGCACTGCAGGGTCTATTTGCACCAGGTTCAACTTTTAAAGCAGTCTCTCTCATAGCGGCAAAGGATGCTGGCTATGACTTATCTAAAACTTACAAATGCCCAGGAACGGTTCAAGTAGGAACTCGAGTATTTAATAACTTCGAATCGAAGTCTCAAGGAACGCTTTCTATGAAACAAGCGATTGCCGTCTCATGTGACACGATTTGGTATCAGATTGCATTCGATGAGTGGTTGCGTGATGGTGGCCTGCGGCCAAAATCTAACGCTAACGATTATTTCTTCAATGCTGCAAAGCGATTCCAAATGGGGGAGCGCACAGGAATCGATCTCCCTTCCGAATCTAAGGGGCGTTTAGCAGATCGCGCATGGAAAGAATCTTGGTATGCCGAGAATAAAGATTTCTACTGCAATTACAGCACACGGGCCACAAAGGCGCAGCAGACGCCATTTTTGCTGCAACTAGCCGCCGAGAACTGTGTCGACGGAGATAAAATCCGTGCCGGTGATGCGGTGAACTTCTCTATCGGTCAAGGAGATACCGTTATTACTCCAATCAAACTCGCACAGATGTATGCAGCTATCGCAAATGGCGGAAAGATTTTAAAACCTGTCGTGGCTAAAGCGGTTGTCTCTACCAACGGCGAGGTGCTCAAGACTTTTAAGACGGAGGTTTTAGGCAACATTGGAGTAGATAAAAAGACCCTTGCACTTCTTAAAGACTCCCTCCATGAAGTAACTATCAGCGGTACGTCAGCAGGAGTTTTCTCAGGTTTCCCAATTCCGACCTCGGGTAAGACCGGAACTGCGCAAGTTTTCGGTAAGAATGCCAA
>WLPB01000008.1 GCA_009698975.1 Actinomycetota bacterium
AAGGAAATTTCGCAAGGATGGGCACTCAATGAGATTACCGTCGAACGAGATAGCACCACGATGGTAGAACTTTTTGTTGAAATTGATCGGCGTCCGCTATCGCATTGGGGTTGCGATGGGCTTATTTGTGCAACACCCACGGGTTCAACGGCTTATGCGTTTAGTGCTGGCGGCCCTGTGCTCTGGCCAGAAATCGATGCACTTGTGCTCCTACCCATTTCGGCCCATGCCCTATTCTCGCGTCCCATGGTGGTGGCAACTCAATCAGAGATTGTCGTCACCGTTGAGTCCACTGTGGCACTACTTTCTGCCGATGCCCTGCGCAAACTACCGCTGGTCAATGGTGACCGCGTAGTCATTACTCGCAATCCCAACACAATCAAACTGGCCCATATCAAACCGACACTCTTCACCGATCGTCTTGTTGCAAAATTTAAACTTCCAGTCGAGGGATGGCGTGGTGAGTGATCGTTCCTATTTAGAAGAGATTTCTATTCGTGATCTAGGAATCATTGAAGAATCCAAACTAGAACTAGGACGCGGACTCAATGTCCTGACAGGCGAGACCGGTGCCGGCAAGACCATGATTCTCACTGCGCTCAATTTGGTTCTGGGCGGTAAATCAGATAGTTCTTTAGTTCGCTCTGGATCCGAACGTTTAACAACTTCAGCAATCTTTTCAGTAGCTGATGCCAGCTCCGGGTTAAGTCGTCCACTAGATGATGCTGATGTTGCGATTGAAGACGGCAACCTCATCTTTACCCGATCCGTAACTGCCGACGGTAAGAGCAAAGCAACCTGTAATGGCACGGCAGTACCGGCAAGTGTTTTGACCGAGCTCTCGACCTATCTCATTGAAATTCATGGGCAGTCTGCAAATGTCCAACTAGTCAAGAGCGCTCGTCAACGGGAACTTCTCGATCGTTTCGGTGGAAAGCAGATTGCGACGGCTCTCTCGATATATTCAGAAGATTTCCAGCGTTATACCGATATCAAAGCGCGCCTCAAAGCGATGAAGAGCGCCTCTTCAGAGCGAGACAGTGAGATCGCAGAACTCGAAGAATTTCTGAAGGGTTGGGCGAAGCTCAAACCTGTCCGAGGCGAATTCGCATCAGTGAGTGATGAAATTTCAAGACTTTCTAGCGTTGAAGATTTGCGAATCGCCGCAGATGGCGCAAGTGGGGCTACCAGTTCAGAGGAGTCCGGCGCACTCACATCACTCGGTACTGCTAAGCGGTATCTAGATGCTGCGCGAGGTCGAGACTCTCGTCTAGATTCGATCGCTGACCTGCTCAATGAGAGTTATTACGCACTGGATGAGGCTGCCCGGGACCTCTCCTCTTACCTTGCTTCACTCGAAGCAGATCCAAGAAAACTTGATGAGTTGCAAGAACGTAAGAGCGCGCTGAACTCTTTCATTAAGAAGTGGGGAGGTTCTGGCGAAGTCGATGATGAACTGGTTCTTCTCGCACAGCGCGCCAAGTCCGGAAGAGAAAGCATCGAAGACCTACGAGGCGGGGATGAGCGAATCGTTGAGGTTGAACGAGAGCTCCAGGGTATTAAGGATAGTCTTCTTGCAAATGCAAAGAAATTAACTTCAGCTCGAGTAGTAGCCGCTTCGCAATTATCTAAAGAAGTTTCGATTGAACTTAAAGAGCTATCTATGCCACACACTCAATTAATTATCGATGTAAACACCCCGGATTACGGTTCGGCGCTGAAAGAATCTGATTTTACGATAAACGGATGTGATGAAATTGCTATATCGATAAAAGCGCACGCCACTGCGCCGCAAGTTGCAATCGGAAAAGGTGCAAGTGGTGGCGAGATGTCTCGAATCATGCTTGCTCTTGAAGTTGTTATTGCAAAGACACATCCAGTTGGTACATACATTTTCGACGAAGTAGATGCCGGCGTCGGCGGAAAAGCTGCGATCGAAGTTGGAAGGCGTTTGCATTTATTGGCCCAGAGCGCCCAGGTGATCGTGGTTACTCATCTACCTCAGGTAGCTGCGTGGGCTGATACTCACTTTAAGGTGGTAAAACTCAGTGACGGTTCCATCGTCGAATCCGGGGTGCAATTACTGGATGCAAAGTCGCGGGTAGAAGAAGTAGCGAGAATGCTGGCAGGGCTAGAAGAGTCCAGTAGTGCGCTAGAACACGCGGCAGAACTCCTTGCCATGCGAGGCACTGACAAAAAATAGTGATAGGTTGGACTTCCATGAGCGAAAAAGATTCAAGCCGTGGACATGTCACCAAACACATCTTTGTAACCGGTGGCGTCGCCTCTAGTTTAGGCAAAGGCCTCACAGCATCTTCCCTCGGGCGGTTACTTGTAGCGCGCGGACTTCGAGTCACTATGCAGAAGCTCGATCCATACCTGAATGTAGATCCGGGAACGATGAACCCATTTCAACATGGTGAAGTATTTGTGACCGATGATGGTGCAGAGACTGACCTTGATATCGGCCATTACGAACGATTCCTTGATCGCAATCTTGAGGGTTCTGCAAATGTGACGACAGGTCAAGTTTATTCTCGAGTTATTGCGCGCGAACGACGCGGCGAATATCTAGGCGAGACTGTTCAAGTTATTCCTCATATCACCAATGAAATTAAAGAACGCATGCTCGGAAATGATTCACCAGATATTGATGTGGTGATAACCGAGATAGGTGGCACCGTTGGAGATATTGAATCTCAACCATTCCTGGAAGCTGCTCGCCAGATTCGCCAAGCAATTGGCCGGGATAACGTCTTTTACCTGCACATTTCATTGGTTCCGTACATCGGTCCATCTGGGGAATTGAAAACTAAGCCGACTCAACATAGCGTTGCTGCGCTGCGCAGTATTGGTATCGCACCTGATGGAATTGTCCTTCGCTGTGATCGCCCTATCCCTGAAGGAATCAAGAAGAAGATTTCACTGATGTGCGATGTGGATCTAGAGGCCGTTGTTGCTGCAGTTGACGCGCCATCAATTTACGATATCCCTAAGGTTCTCTACACAGAAGGACTTGATTCTTATATTGTCGGTCGTCTCTCACTTGGCGGACACGATGTCGAGTGGGGCGAATGGGATGAACTTCTTCGCAAAGTTCACAACCCGAAGCACCATGTACGTGTCGGATTAGTTGGAAAATACATCGATCTGCCTGATGCGTATCTCTCTGTTTCAGAAGCTTTGCGCGCAGGCGGTTTTGCAAATGATGCAAAGGTTGAGATTGTCTGGATACCTAGCGACAATTGCGAGAGCCCGGAAGGCGCGCGTGAAGAACTCTCCAAGGTAGATGCAATCTGCGTACCCGGAGGTTTTGGTATCCGCGGAATCGAAGGAAAATTAGGTGCACTCAAATTTGCGCGTGAGAATAAGATTCCAACCTTAGGACTCTGTCTAGGACTGCAGTGCATGGTGATTGAGGCAGCACGAAACCTCGCTGGGATTGCAGATGCTAACTCTGCTGAGTTCACTCCTGATTCTGGAACCCATGTCATTGCGACCATGGCAGATCAACTCAACATTATTGCTGGAGAAGCCGATATGGGAGGAACTATGCGCCTCGGGCTTTATAAAGCAACACTTACTCCGGGAACGATAGTTGCTGGAGTCTATGGAGCAACTGAAATTTCTGAGCGCCACCGACATAGATATGAAGTCAATAACGCTTTCCGTGATCAACTATCTGCTGCTGGTTTGGTTTTCTCTGGTCTCTTCACAGAAAAGAACTTAGTTGAATTCGTTGAACTTCCGAGTGAAGTACATCCATACTATGTAGGTACTCAAGCTCATCCCGAATTGCGTTCTCGACCAACTCGACCACATCCGCTTTTTACGGGTTTGATTGCTGCGGCTATCTCTAAGAAGGGCTAATCATGCTCGTTGGCGTCCCCAAGGAAATCAAAAATCACGAATCCAGAGTGGCACTGACTCCGGAGGGAGTCTCGGAATTCATACGCGCAGGTCATAGCGTTGTCGTTGAGAAAAGTGCTGGAGTCGGATCGGCAATCAGTGATGATGATTTCATCAACGCAGGAGCAACAATCGAGAACGATGTTGAAAAAATTTGGAAGACGGCCGATCTCATTCTGAAGGTGAAAGAGCCGATTGAAATTGAGTACCCCCGCCTTCGCGCTGGTCAGGTCCTCTTTACATATCTGCATCTAGCAGCAAGCAAGGGCTGTACTGATGCACTTCTTGCTAGCGGCACAACTGCAATTGCTTATGAAACCGTTGAGGTAAGTGGCTCACTTCCGTTGCTTGCTCCAATGAGTGAGGTGGCTGGCAGATTAGCTACTCAAGTAGGTGCCAGCGCGTTACAAAAACCCAATGGTGGACGTGGAGTTCTCTTAGGTGGGGTACCCGGAGTATCACCTGGAAAGGTTGTTGTTATTGGCGGAGGAGTTGCCGGTCTCAACGCAGCAGTTGTTGCGATGGGGATGGGTGCAGATGTCACTGTCATAGACCGGTCATTAGCGCGTCTGGCCTACATAGATACGATTTATCAGGGACGAATTAAGACTCTCGCATCTAGTTTTCACGCCATTGATCGCGAAATTAAAGTCGCGGACTTAGTCGTTGGCGCGGTCCTCGTCCACGGCGCAAAAGCGCCGAAGCTCGTCACTAATGCACAAGTAAAGTCGATGAAGCCTGGAGCTGTTCTAGTCGATATCGCTATTGATCAGGGCGGATGCTTCGAAGATTCACATGCCACAACGCACGCAGATCCAACATATAGAGTTCATGATTGCCTCTTTTACTGCGTTGCAAATATGCCAGGGGCCGTTCCAGTTGCATCAACGTATGCACTTACCAATGCGACTTTGCCATATGCGCTTTCTATTGCCAACAATGGTTGGGAGTTAGCGTGCGAGAAAGATGAATCACTCGCAAAAGGGCTCAATGTTCATGCAGGAAAAATCCGTTACGAAGCGGTTGCACTAGCCCATGGCTACTCAATTTGATCTAGCGCTCTCGACCTACCTCGACCACCTGCGGATTGAGCGAGGACTCTCTTCGCATTCAATCGAAGCGTATCGACGAGATTTATCAAAGTTTGATTCAATCATCAAGGATAAAGATTTAGATTATGAGAATCTTTCCGGAAATCAGCTTTCCGAGATTATCGGCCTACTAACCTCCATCGGTCTGGCACTCTCATCAGTCAATAGATTTATCTCCTCGCTTAAAGGATTCTATAAATATGTAGGGGTTGAGTATTCAATTCAAGATCCACTCATCGATATCACACGGTTCAAAGTCGCAAGAAAGCTTCCTAAGGCGCTCTCAATCGATGAGATGGTGCGTTTAATCTCATCGGCAGAGAATCCGAATGATCCAGTTGCATTGCGCGATAAATTGATTTTGGAGATTCTCTATGGGACGGGTGCGCGAGTTGCCGAACTTACGGGTATCGATGTTTCGGATATCACGACAGATATTCTTGATGGTGAAACAATCACTATTCTAAAACTACGAGGAAAGGGCTCGAAAGAGCGCCTAGTTCCGTTAGGCGCCTTCGCCCTCAAAGCGCTTGATGATTATTTGGTGCGGTGTCGTCCATCGTTGCTCGCAAAGAACTCACAGGGCGAACGGGCCTTACTTCTTAACGCCAGAGGGTTGCGCTTATCCAGACAATCTGCGTGGACAACCGTCATTAAAGCCGCTGATGCAAGTGGATTAAGTGGGCGCGTTTCACCGCACGTGTTTAGGCATTCGTATGCCACGCACCTGCTGGATGGTGGTGCGGATATCCGTGTCGTCCAAGAGTTATTGGGGCATGCCTCTGTCACGACAACTCAGATTTATACTCTTGTAACTATCGATAAGGTCCGCGAGAGTTATTCGCTCGCACATCCCAGAGCTTAAAGTTTAAAGTCCGCGTAACCTGCGTGCGAGAATGCTTTGATCACCCTTTGCTTCAAGATCGGCAACGATAACTGCAATAGATTCGCGAACGATGCGTCCACGATCTACCGCTAAGCCAAGATCTCCACGAAGCATAAGTCGAGCCTGATCTAAATCGAAGAGCTCGTCGGGGGATAGGTAGACAGTAATCTTTTCATCATGGCGCTCACGCCCTGAAGGAGACTTGTCGGCATTGGTGACGCGACGGCGAGGGATGGAGCGAACGCCCTTCTTCGCCTTAGGTGCAGCGGTGCCAATAGTCGATGTAGTTAAAGCTGGTGTGGTTGGAGCCTCTTGTGTGACTTCCCGAACTGCACTCAGTGATGGTGCGCTTCCACGAAAAAGTTCATCGGCCCCAGGCAGGCTGGCTCTACGTGTCATCGTGATCCTCCTCGTGAAATAAGTTCTCGTGCTAAACGGCGGTAAGACTGCGCGCCTGAAGATGAAGTTGCATATGCAGTGATTGGTTCTCCCGCGACTGTTGCCTCAGAGAATCGAATGGACTTTGAAATAATTGTGTCAAAGACGACGCCAGGATGACCTTCGATAATGCGAGAGATGACCTCACGGTTGTGCAGAGTCTTCTTCTCAAACATAGTTGCGACAATTCCTAGCAATTTGAGGTCAGGGTTATAGACCTCGCGTACCTTGCCGATGTTTTCACTTAACTCGATGAAACCGTGCATGGCAAAGTTTTCACACTGCATAGGAACAATAATTCCGTCAGAGGCAACGAGAGCATTGATAGCAAGACGGCCCATCGTTGGCTGGCAGTCGATGAGGATGACGTCGTACTCGTTGCGAAGCGGTGCGAGCGCCTTCTTAAGATAAAGGTGACCTGAAATGTCACTCGATAGTTTCATTTCGATTCCGACGAGATCTTTATTTGCTGGCAAGAAATCGAGCCCTGCTACCGATGACTTCAAAACAATCTCATCGACATTCGCATCAGGAGCTAACAAGGCGTAATAGACAGTGTTCTCGAGTGGAAGGCGATGTGCATTGACGCCAAGCCCCAGTGAGAGACCGCCTTGTGGATCGAAGTCGACCAAGAGAACGCGACGGCCAAGTTCGGCAAGGGCAGCACCGAGGCTGATAGTGGTCGTTGTCTTACCCACTCCACCCTTCTGGTTGAAAATTGATATGACGCTTGCTTGACCATGCTCAGTGATGGGAGCAGGAAGCGGAAAGTTCTGAATTGGTGTGCCAAAGAGAGAGGCGGCGGTAACCACATCATCCTCAAATGTCGATTTAGCGTTCAAGCGAGAAACCTCTTTCTAGAGTTGGTCGGACTCTAGCGTCGTTGTACCAAAGAGAGCAACCGAGCAAGTAAGGTTCGCGGGTGGAGATTCTCGAGCAACAAGGGCAACCGATGGAGGGAGAGGGCTTTCAGGTCCATCTCTCCAACTTTGATGGCCCATTCGATCTACTCCTTCAGCTAATCTCTCGCCACAAGCTCGATATCACCGAGGTCTCTCTGAGCTTAGTCACAGATGAATTCATCGCCTTTATCCGAGCTCTTGAGGCCTCCGGAGAAGGATGGCGGCTCGATCAGGCTACTGAGTTTCTCGTTATCGCCGCAACCCTTTTAGATCTCAAGGCAGCTCGTTTGTTGCCCAGCGGTGAGATTGAGGATGAAGAAGATCTCGCCTTACTTGAGGCCCGCGATATCCTCTTTGCACGCCTGCTTCAGTACCGCGCCTTCAAGGAGATTGCTGCATCGTTCCAAGAAGCGATCTTGGCGGCAGATAAATCCTTCCCTCGAGTCGTGGCCCTCGATCCAGAGCTCGCAACTCTCTTGCCAGAGGTCCTCATAGGCGTAGGTCCAGAACGCTTTGCTGCTATCGCCGACCGAGTCCTTACCCCAAAGAGCGCTCCTGTAGTGGCTATCGAGCACCTCCATAGCGCCCTTGTGAGCGTGACTGAGGAGTCAAGGCTAGTGGTTGAGGCCCTGCGTAAGGGCAGGACGCTGAGCTTCCGCTCATTGATTGCTGAGGCAGATTCAACTCTGGTCGTCGTAGCTCGTTTCTTGGCTCTGCTCGATCTCTACCGTCAAGGCGCTTTAAGATTTGAGCAGGTTATAGCTTTAGGGGATCTCCAAATTAGCTGGATTGGCTCGGATGAGGGAGAGATTCTCGCCTCCTCTGAGTTCGATATCCCTGCTCTTGAAGAGTTTCCAGAGGCGGAAGAGCCTGGCGCAGATGGCCTAAACCCTCAAGTAGAAATTGAGAGTATGGAGAATGGAGAAGATGATGAGTGAAGTCGAGGTTGAGGGAACAAACGTGACCGAGCCGAGTGAAGGCCAACTCACCCATGTTTACGATAAGGCGACCTTGGGACGCTCAATCGAAGCGATCTTGATGGTCGTCGATGAGCCAGTCACTGAGCTCACCCTTGCTAGCGTCCTTGAGGTCACTGTGGATCAAGTCGTCGAGTCACTCGAGGCCCTGACAGGCTCTTATGGTGACCGCGGATTCGCTCTGAAAGCGATCAATGGGGGATGGCGCTTCTATAGCGACCCAGAATTTAGCCAGGCAGTCGAGAAATTCGTCCTAGATGGTCAGCAGAATCGCCTTACACAGGCCGCTCTTGAGACCTTGGCGGTAATCGCCTACCGCCAGCCAATCTCTAGGGCTCGCGTATCAGCGATCCGTGGGGTCAACGTGGAGGCCGTTATGAAGACCTTGATCACCCGTGGGCTCGTCGAAGAGTACGGAGTCGAGAACGAGACAGGCGCGATCTTATATAAGAGCACCAGCTACTTCCTTGAGCGCTTAGGGCTGAACAAGATTGAGGATCTGCCGCCGCTTGCTCCCCATCTGCCAGATATTGACGGGTTGGATGAAATCCTCGATTCGCTAACTGACTAGTCCCTGCTCTACAATTTAGCCTCCACCAGCCAATCAATGGTGGGCTAGTCGACTGTCGTTAATGGATAGCCGCGGAAATGGAAGATCACTCATGGCACTTACCCGTCTCAATAAAATCGTCGCTGATTCAGGCGTAACGAGCCGCAGGGGAGCAGACGAACTCATCATCGAAGGCCGCGTGAGCGTCGATGGAATCGTTATCAGAGAGCTTGGTGCTAAGTTCGACCCCGAAAAGGTTAGAGTAGAGGTTGATGGTGAGACAGTTACGAAATCTTTGACTAAGACTTATCTTGCTCTTCATAAACCTAGAGGAGTTCTGTCTACGATGTACGACCCAGAAGGTCGCCCGTCGCTCGCTGACTTTATTGATTTGCGGAGAGAGCGTCTCTTTCACGTGGGCCGCCTTGATAAGGATTCTGAAGGGCTGATTTTGCTCACCAATGATGGCGATCTCACCTTTAGAGCTACTCACCCCTCATTTGGCCTTGAAAAGACATACATTATCGAGTTTGAAGGCAAGCTCCCATCGGGGATTGAAAAGACTCTCCTCAATGGCGTTGAACTAGAGGATGGAATGGCTCGAGTAACTGACTACAAGCAGCTCTCTCCGACCTGGATCGAAGTAACGATTCACGAGGGTAGATACCACATTATCCGTCGCCTAATGGAGGCGATAGGGGTCGAAGTGCTCCGTTTGATCCGTACGAGATTCGGTCCGATTTCTCTCGGCGAAACTCCGGAGGGTCGATGGAGAGACCTCAATGAAGGCGAATTGATAAGCCTCCAAAAAGTTTTAGATTTATAACTATAAATAGATATTAACTACAGTATCAGTAAAGCAATTTATCGATATTTATCCCATGAGGACGTTTGAATATAGTTTTATCGATATTTTTGCGCTCATTTAGGTCAATAAAAAATCGATAAATAAATATTAACTCTAGTGACCTCTGCAGAGCCTACCTTTGTTGAGATCTTGAGTTGGGATTGTTCAAGAAAAAGTAACAAAAGCGTTTTATCGATAAAAATAGAAAATTATATTATCGGACACTGCTCGAGGAGGTAGTATTCGCTCATGAAGGTTCGTGCGATACGCGGTGCGGTACAGGTTGAGGCTGATTCAGCCGAGTTGATTTCTGCTGCCACAAAGGAGCTATTGCTCGAGATATTGCGAGCCAACGAGGTAACTCCTGAGGATGTAATCTCGGTAATTCTCACAGCAACCCCAGACTTAACTTCCGCCTTCCCAGCTGCAGCGGCGAGAGAGATCGGTTTTGAGCAAGTTCCTCTAATGTGTGCCGTGGAAATCGATGTTGTTGGGTCACTTCCACGGGTTATTCGGGCTATGGCGACAGTAAACACTGAGCGTGGCCAGGGCGAAATCGCCCATATCTACCTTGGGGGAGCGGCTTCACTTCGACGAGATATAGCGCAGTGAGTCATTCAATGAGTAGCGAACTCACCAAAGTCAGCATCGTGGGTGCTGGACTAATCGGTACCTCGATAGCACTCGCCCTCAGGCAAGCAGGGATCGAGGTCTCCATGATCGATACCGAGCCGAGAGCTCAAGCGCTAGCTCAGGATTTAGTTGGTTCACCCACCACATCTGCCCCAACTCAACTGGTTATCTTCGCTCTACCGATTTCAGCTATCTCCCAGGTCATTAAGGCTGTTTACGAGTCAAACCTCAACTCAACGTTTATGGATATATCTTCTGTAAAGACCAAAATTAAGCAAGAGGTTGAAGGTTCAGGGGTTCCAGCATCGAAATTTCTTCTCTCCCACCCAATGGCAGGTAGAGAAGTTGGGGGAGCAGAGTCTGCTCGTGCCGATCTCTTCGTCGGGAGAATTTGGGCCTATGACCCTGCCGGAGTCCAGGCGGACGCACTCGCACATGGGCTGAAAGTCATTGAGCTCTGTGGGGCGACGCCACTGGCAATCGACTCGGCCGAGCATGACCAAGCGGTCGCTCTTACCTCTCATCTGCCTCAGCTGATCTCATCCTTGATGGCCAAGCAGTTACAACAGGCAAGCGGCAGCACCCTAGATTTAGCTGGCGCTGGTTTGCGAGATACAACCCGAATCGCGGCATCTTCGCCTCAACTCTGGCAGGAGATCATCGTTGCAAATGCACCAGCTCTCAAACCTCTTTTGAATCAAGTGATCGCAGACTTGACGGATATTGCTGAAAATATCGATGACCCAGAATCGGTTCGTAAATTCATTGAAGCAGGAAATAAGGGGCGAGAACTCATCCCTGGAAAACATGGCGGACTCGCGCGTAACTACACCTATTTGCCGGTAGTCATTGAAGATAAGGCTGGCGAGCTAGCGCGCCTATTCGATGCCTGCGCTCTCGCAGAGGTCAATGTTGAAGATTTATCAATTGAACACTCACCAGAGCAGTTAACGGGACTTATTACTCTCGCACTCTCAGAAGAAGATGCTGCAACGCTCTACCAACATCTGATTACCAATGGCTGGAGGGCTCATCAACCTCGCCAGTAGTAACGATTGAGAGAAGGTAGGAGATACTTAGCGCAGGAATTATCAGGAAAGGTTTGGGTTGAACATGATTGTTGTTGCACTTGATGGCCCAAGCGGAGCTGGTAAGTCGAGCACCTCGAAAGGTATTGCCATTCGCGCAGGATGGAATTATCTCGATACCGGCGCACTCTATCGCGCTGCGGCTCTCGTCGCACTCGAGATTGGAAGCGATAAGAGCGCAGATATTTTGACTCAACTGCGATTAAATCGAATTAATTTCTCTGCAGATCCAAAAAGTCCTAAAATCTTTCTTGGTGAACGTGAAGTTACCGAAGAGATTCGCACAATGCGCGTTACGGATAAAGTTTCATTAATTAGCGCCATCCCTGAAATTCGGGCAGAGCTCTTGCAGCTACAGCGCTCGATTATCGAAAGATGCGAGCACGGCGTAGTTGTTGAAGGCCGTGATATCGGTACGGTTGTTGTGCCAGATGCTGCGCTCAAGATTTATCTCACAGCTGATATCTCAGCACGTACAAATCGTCGCGAGAACGAGCTCCTCGAAGTGGTTTCAACGCAAGATGTGGAGCAATCTCTTGCAAGTCGTGACGAAATCGATTCGACTCGAACTGTCTCGCCACTTGCAATGGCCCATGATGCAGTTGCCATTGACTCCACAGAACTTACGCTGTCAGAGACGATCGAGAGAGTCTGGGAACTTCTATCCGAACGCTCACTACTTGGTTTGCCGATTGTTGCGATTTTGGGGCGACCAAATGTTGGTAAGTCGACGCTCATCAATCGTTTTATTGGTCGACGAGAAGCTATCGTCGAAGATACCCCAGGAGTTACCCGCGATCGCGTTCAATATGAATGCGAATGGGGCGGTCGTCGCTTTATCGTGATGGATACCGGTGGATGGGAATCCAAGCCGGATGGACTTTCAGTTGCAATCACTGCGGGTGCAGTACTTGCAATGGAAGAAGCCGATATTTTAGCTTTCGTTGTCGATGCACAGGTTGGTGCACTCGATGAAGACGATGTAATGGTTCAAGAACTTCGTAAGGCAAAGAAGCCAACTATTTTGATTGCAAATAAGGTTGATGGAGATCACGACGAAGCCGATGCGCATGCGCTCTGGAATCTAGGACTCGGCGAGCCACACTTCGTCTCTGGTCTTCACGGAAGAGGCAGTGGAGATTTGCTGGATGCAATTACAAAATCACTCCCTGAAGTCGGTCGCGCACAAGTTCAAGATGGTTATCGTCGTATTGCGCTCATCGGTCGACCCAATGTTGGAAAATCTAGTTTGCTCAATGCTCTCGCGGGGGAGAACCGTTCCATCGTCGATGATGTTGCCGGTACAACTCGCGATCCAGTTGACTCGTTAATTGAGGTCGGCGGGCAGATTTGGCGTTTTGTCGATACTGCAGGAATTAAGAAGCGCGCCAATCAAGCCAGTGGTACTGATTACTACGCAACGCTGCGAACACAGACCGCACTCGAGCGCTCTGAATGTGTTGCCTTGATCCTCGATGCATCAGTACCAATCTCGGAACAAGATTTACGCATTGTTTCGATGGTGGAAGATTGCGGAAAAGCTATGGTCTTGGTTCTCAATAAATGGGACCTGGTAGATGAAGATCGTCGTGAGCAATTGGAGAAAGAGCTTGATCGACATCTCGGCCATATCAGCTGGGCCCAGCGGGTAAATGTTGCGGCTAAGACCGGTTGGCACCGCGATCGCCTAGCGCCAGCACTTCGAACCGCACTTGCATCATGGGAGCATCGCGTACCTACATCAAAGCTCAACTCATTCCTTGGAGCGCTCATCGGAGCAACACCGCCGCCAGTGCGTGGCGGAAAGCAGCCGAAGGTGTACTACGCAACCCAGGCTGGTATCGCACCTCCGAAATTCGTAGTGTTCTCATCCGGTTGGATCGAGGCCTCCTATCGTCGATTTATTGAACGACGGCTACGGGAAGAGTTCGGCTTCCCTGGCACCCCCGTTCAGGTTGCGATCCGAGTCAAGGAGCGCGACAAGGAGCAATGAGTTACCTAACGATTCCCAATGCGCTGACAGCTCTTCGCGGGCTAGGAGTTCCACTCTTCATTTGGCTAGCGCTTGGGAGAGAGGCCGATGGTTGGGCAATCTTCGTTCTGGCGATCGGTGGGATCACCGACTACCTCGATGGAAAGCTCGCACGTTTATGGAACCAAACCTCTCGCTTCGGTGAACTCGCAGATCCAGCAATAGACCGCATCTATATTCTCGCAACTCTTATCGTCCTCAATATCAGGGGAGCCCTTCCGCTCTGGGTAGTCTGCGCTCTCATTGGGCGAGATATTGCACTGGGAATCGTCACCATCGCCCTGACTCGAAGAGGTTTACCTCCACTGCAGGTTACCTTTATTGGCAAGGCAGCAACCTTCAACCTCTTGTATGCATTTCCATTCCTACTTTTAGCTCTGAGTGATTCCTGGCTAGGAACCCTCGCCTTTATCTTTGGCTGGGCTTTTACTTATTGGGGAACGGCGCTCTATCTATTTACCGGCGCCGCCTATTTCCGGAGCGCTCTGAAAAGCATTAGAGTGCAGCCACCACATCGCATTGTTGATATTCAATAGTTCGAGAATCCGCCAGAGTAAAGGGAAGTTACATGTCATCAATTCCAGCTGAATTGCAATATAC
>WLPB01000080.1 GCA_009698975.1 Actinomycetota bacterium
CCCCTACCAAATCTTGAGCTATTCCATCATGGAGAGAGCGAGCTAATTTCACTCGCTCGCTCTCTCGCATTTCTACTCTTTTGTATAGAGAGCAGCGATAGTAGAGGCAAATTGCTCAGCTACAACATGTCGCTTCACTGAGAGTTTTGCTGTCAGCTGACCCTCAGCAATTGTGAAGTCAGTATCAAGGATGGCAAATTTACGGATTGACTCTGCTTTAGAGACAGCCTTATTTGCTTCATCAACAGCAGTTTGAATAACTGCCTTGAGGTCCGGATCATTGACAAGAGTTGCCACGGTTGCGCCACTCTTATTATTAGCAGCAATCCAGCCCTTTAACATATCTTGATCGATTGTAATTAGGGCAGCGATGAATGGCTGGTTGTCACCAACGACCATACATTGGCTCACAAGTGGATGTGCGCGCAGTCGATCTTCGAGAACTGCCGGCGCAACATTCTTTCCGCCAGCGGTAACGATAATCTCCTTCTTACGGCCAGTGATGTAAAGGAATCCATCTTCATCGAGTCGACCGAGGTCACCTGATTTAAACCAGGTTCCATCAAAGACTTCCTTATTCGCTTGATCGTTCTGCCAGTAACCGCGCATCACGATTGGTCCACCGATAAGAACTTCTCCATCCTCTGCAATCTTGATTGAGGTTCCAGGAATTGGGCGACCAACTGAGCCAATACGGATAGCAGTATTCAGATTCAGCGTTGCGCCTGCCGTTGTCTCGGTCAGGCCATATCCCTCAAGGATTGTGATTCCGGCGCCACGATAGAAATGTCCTAGTCGAGCGCCAAGTGGTGCACCGCCAGAGATAGCAGCCTCAACACGTCCACCTAAGCCTTGGCGAATCTTTGAGTAAACAAGCGCATCAAAGAGTTTGTGCTTGAGCGAGAGGATGGGATTGAATTTCTTCGCATCAAGATTCTCGCTATAGGCAACTGCGACAGCAGCAGCTTTGCGGAAAATATCTCCCTTGCCAGCCGCCTCTGCCTTCGCTTCAGCACCGTTATAAACCTTTTCAAAGATTCGTGGAACGGCAAGAACGAATGTGGGCTTAAATGATGCAAGATCGAGCGGAAGACGTGTTGCTGGATCTCCGCAATGTGCCATGTGCAGCCCCGCGCTAATTGATCCGATTTGAACCATGCGACCAAAGACGTGAGCAACTGGAAGAAATAGCAGAGTAGATCCGCCATCTTTAAGGAAGAGATCGGCGGCACCTTGGACAACGTTTCCACACTCTGAGAGGAAGTTTCCGTGGGTGAGCTGTACACCCTTTGGCTGTCCTGTTGTACCTGATGTATAAATCAAAGTTGCGAGCGTATCCGGCTTCAGTTGTGAGCGCCGATTCTCAACCTCTTCATCAGAGATATGTGCCCCTGCATTTCGAAGAATTTCTAGGACATCATCTGTCATCGTCCAGATATGTTTAGTATGTGATGGAAGAACGGTGTTGACAAGCTCGCGGTGAGTCGGAGTCTCAACAAAGAGCGCAACAGAGCCAGAGTCATTGAGAATCCAATCAACTTGCTCGGCAGATGATGTCTCGTAGATTGGAACTACGATGCCACCTGCGTACCATGTTGCGAAGTCGAGGATTGTCCACTCGTAACGTGTGCGCGCCATGATTGCAACGCGATCGCCTACTTGAATTCCAGCAGCAATCAATCCTTTAGCCGCTGACCGGACATCGCTCTCTACTTCGCGCGCAGTCAGCGCTTGCCAGCCTTCACCGAGTGGACGCGACATTGTGATGCGTTCTGGTTCAAACCAGGCGCGCTCGGCAATCAAATTAGTGAGGTTGCCTTCTGTGGCTGTAGGGACAAGTACGGGTGTGAGGATCTCATTCATGGCGCATACGCTAGTGGTGAGAGGTGGTTTTTGGAAAGAGTTGTAGGATTTGCGCCATGTCACAATACTCAGAAGCCACAGTCGAAATTGAAGCGCCCCTTGCAGAGGTAGCCACCACTCTCTTTGCAGTCGAGGGTTATTCAACCTGGATGAGCTCGATTAAGAAGTCAGAGGTTACCGAGCGCGATGATCAAGGGCGCCCGACCAAAGCCACCCTCTCGATAGATGCAGGGGTGATGAAAGATCGCCCAACTCTGGATTATGACTGGAGCGCTGCCCCGGCAGAGCTGAGCTTCTCTCTCGATGAAGCCGACCTTATGACCGCGATGAATGGCAAGTACATTCTTAAGGCTCTTGATGAAGATACGACGCAGGTCACCTACCAACTCGGTGTCGAGATTTCTATGCCCGTTCCGCGCATGATGATTGCAAAGACAGAACAGAACACAATTGATACAGCACTCGCAGAGTTAAAAGCGCACCTCGAAAACTAATGTCTCTTACTATCGGAATCGACGTTGGCGGAACGAAAGTTCTTGGCGGTGTAGTCGACGCCGAAGGTAAAGTTCTAAAGACTGCGCGCCGCGACACGCCTCATGAAGGAGGCGCGGCTCTTACTCGAACAATCGCGGATGTTGCCCTCGAATTAATCGCAGAGTACTCGGTGACATGTGTTGGGGTATCGGTTGCAGGATTTGTTTCATCAGATAGAAAAACAATTTTAGCCACACCAAATATTGTGGGTTGGAACGGCGTGCAACTTGATGAAGAACTGACTGCACTCATCAAAATTCCGGTCGTTTTAGAAAACGATGGAAATGCAGCGGCGTGGGGAGAGTTTCGTTTCGGTGCCGGCCGCGGCCGTTCAAATATTTTGATGGTAACGGTTGGTACTGGCATCGGTGGCGGAATAATTGCTAATGGACAATTGCTAAGAGGCGCATTTGGTATTGCCGCAGAGATTGGACATTTGCGCGTTCTTCCAGAAGGTCATCTCTGTGGTTGCGGAGCTCGTGGTTGTTTCGAACAATATGCTTCTGGTAACGCACTTCTGCGTCACGCACGAGAGGCAATTGCGGCAAGTCCTGATATGGCGCGTAGCTTGTTGGCACGCGGCGATGGCACTATCGCCGGACTTACCGGTCGAGCGATTACAGATGCCGCGCGGGATTCAGATCCGGTCGCGCTAGCCGCTTTTAACACCACCGCACAATGGCTCGGAGCAGGAATCGCCTCCCTCTCTGTCATTCTCGATCCTGAGTCCGTCGTCATCGGTGGGGGAGTAATCGATGCCGGCGAAATATTGTTAGCTCCGACTCGCATCGCGCTCGAGCGACATATGCCATTTGCAGGAAAGCATCCATCACCAGAAATTACCGCAGCACTGCTGGGAAATGAGGCAGGTTTAGTTGGTGCTGCCGATCTTGCGCGAAGCTAACAAAATTACTCGCCGGGATAGATAACGCCGTGTTCGCGGCGAACTGAATCCATCAGCTCCATAATTTCGATGCTCCGACTATGGGGCATCAGTGGAGATTCGATTTCACCGGCACGGACCATGCGAGCAAACTCAACTGCCTCTTCACGTAAGCCATGTCCAATGTATGTATTGGGATATTCCGTGACATCACCATCTCGAGTAATCAATCGCATTGAGGTGGGCGCATAGAAGGATGCGTCAAGTTCTAGTCGTGCCTTGCTTCCCGCGATAGTCGCTGTTATCGCAGTTCGATTTGCCATTGTGCAGGTAAGGATTGCTTGCGCACCGTTTTGATAATGGAAAATCATCGAAGTTTGAAGATCTACACCTTCATCTGTCTTCGTTACATCTGAAATAATTTTTTCAGGTGCACCTAATACGAGATGGGCGAGAGTAATTGAGTAAATACCAAGATCGAGCAACGCTCCACCACCTAGAGCTGGCTCCCAGAGACGTGCAGCCTTTTCGCGCGGTAAATACTGACCGTGATCTGCAGAGACGGTGAGAATCTCACCGAGGTCGCCACGTTCAATAATGTGCTGCATGAGATGAATATGTGGAAGAAAGCGCGTCCAGATTGCTTCAAGCAGGGGCAAATTTTTTGAGCGGGCGAGATCTACTACTGAACGCGCCTGGCCAGCGTTGATCGTAAATGGCTTTTCGCAGAGCACGGGCTTGCCAGCGTTGAGAGCGAGGAGCGCATGCTCTGCATGGAAGGTGTGTGGAGTTGCGATATAGATTGCATCAACATCGGATTCGACAAGCTCTTGGTAGCTTCCGTAGGCAACCGAACCTGGATAACTTTCACTGAAAGCCTGCGCGGCCGAAAGGGTGCGTGAGCCAACGGCTGCAATGGCATGGTCTGGAAGATGAGATAAATCAGCAGCAAATGCTTGAGCTATTCCACCAGTACCTAAAATTCCCCAACTAAATTTCTTCACTTCACTATTACTCATAAGACGGCTCCATCACCTTCATCGCTATCATTTCGTGACCACCAACTCTTGAAGGTCTTAATTGAATCTGCAATTCTCTCTTGTAAAGTTTTCTTTTCGATGGCAGGAAATGCATAGAGCTCCCTCTCGGAACTTGCATCATCGACCGCATCAAGCTCGTCGAGAAAAGTTGTCGGCGCTGATTGATCGAGCGAGAGTCCGGCAACCATTGACTCAAATTCGGCATCAATTAGCTCGCGTTCACTCTCCGCGTCACCATTGATGGGTCTATCTGCACTGGCCATGCTCAATAGTTGCATATCTCACCTCAAAGCGTGAGATACCCGCAGAATATTCGCCCGATTGCGCCTTGCTGTAATACATTAGCGCCATGAACAACTTGCCATACGGAACGTTGCGGGCTTTTTTGACGCCGTTCTTAATGTTGGCCTTTCGCCCCAAGGTTAAAGGTCTGCGCAATGTTCCGGCAACTGGACCAGTAATCATTGCCTCAAACCATCTCTCTTTTAGCGATTCGATCTTTATGCCGCTCGTTGTCCCTCGCAAAGTTACCTTTCTTGCAAAGAGCGAGTACTTCACCAGTCCTGGTCCAAAAGGTTTTATTAAGAAATTAACCTTCATCGCACTCGGCCAGGTTCCGGTCGATCGAACAGGTGGTCGTCGTAGTGAGGCCGCACTCATTACTGGACTCGAAGTTCTAGGTGAAGGTAAGTGCCTTGGCATCTATCCTGAGGGAACTCGTTCTCCCGACGCCCGTCTCTATAAAGCTCGTACTGGTATCGCTCGCCTTGCTATCGAATCTGGCGCTCCCGTGATTCCGGTAGCTATGTTTAATACCGATAAAATTCAGCCAACGGGCAAGGTAATTCCAAAGGTAATGCGCGTTGGTATGACCTTCGGCGAGCCGATGTACTTTGAGGGCGATTCAAGGGATGCGGCTCACCTTCGCGAAGTGGCAGATACGATCATGAAGAGAATTCAGCAGCTTTCAGGCCAAGAATATGTAGATGAATATGCAACGAAGGCCAAGCGTTCAAAATCTAACGAAGAGCCCGAGGAGTAACTCTTACGATTCGAGCGCTAACCGCGATTCGAAAAAGTTGCAGGCGTGACATTCTGGTCCTGGCTCGGGAGATTCACCGTCGATAACGGTAATAAACTCCTCG
>WLPB01000081.1 GCA_009698975.1 Actinomycetota bacterium
CGGACACTTGCTACTGCAACTCCGGTCTCGCCACTGCAATCAGATGACTTTGCAGCAACTGGGACGTTCACTGGACTACCAGCGAAGCGAATTGTGGATTGTGAATTTGCAGTGCTGTAATCGCCGGTGAAGTTAGTACCGACTCCAACAAGAACGCCTGCCTTGATTTCGCCAGTCTTTACAACGACTGAGATTGTGAGTTCGCTATCGAGGTTAGCTGCATACTTATTGTTATCAATCTGAGTCGCGATCTTCACCTTATTTGCGCTATCGGTGAGAGTTGGGACTACGTTGATGAAGAGATGGTTGACGAATTCATTAGCTGTCTTCGCTTCGACATAGAGTCCGCCGTAGCCAAGAAGATCTAGGCCTTGAGTAGACCAATCTGCGCTAGTCCAACGGCCTGCAATTGCACGACCTGTCGCAAGAGTTGGAATCGTGACCACTGGTGCTACGACTGTAGATGAGTCAGAAGCTGTTGAAGAATCACTTGTGGTTACTGTTGCCGTATCCACTGGGAAGTTCTGGCCATCAGCGAGCCAGGTGAGAGCAATTGCTGATCCACCGGCTGGCGTGACAGATACTGACTCGACGCAATATGTTGTGCGAACGAGAGTACAAGTTGGCCAGGCGTTCTTAGGGACATTGAGCGCCGCTTGTGCAGCTGGAAGGCCTGCAACTACGAGGCTGGCAACCATTGCAATTGCCGATATCCCAGCGATTAGTGTCTTCTTCATACTTCCTCCAAATAGTCGAAATTGCCATTGCTGGCACTATCTCCCTCACCGCACCCCAAGGGTCTATTTATGCAAAAAATGGGGCCCGATGCCCGTATAACTGGTCACACTTATCGCACCTAGCGGAGCTGAGCGAGGTACCAGTTCCACTGCCAGCTTGAACCATCAGGTTCAAGGCCCTCGGTGAACTCTGGGAAGGTGAAGACCAAGAGCGCCTTCGCCCCCGGAAGTACCGTGGTCGGGCGAGAGTTGCTGACCAGCGGCATGTGATCTGTAAAGATGGCAAGTGATGGCGCGGTCGAGACGAGATCCGCAGTGCGATTTTCTACCGAGAGAATCCAGGATGTCGGACATTGTTCAACACCGCAGCGCTCCCAAGAAATCTTGAGCCCCACTGCTGTAAGCCCGCCGAGAGTGTCACCGATTCCACCTGCACCGCTGATTGCAGAAACATCTGCAACGCTCTGCTCCCAGGTCACTGGGTAATCTGACGTTAAACCTATGATCTCTGGCCGGCTATCTTGATTTTCACCAGTAGCTCCCCCGACGACTACCGTGGCGGGTCTTGATTGAATCAACTCATAGATGCCGATGCTGACGCCACTAATGAGCAATATTGCAAGTACTGATGTGAATGCACGACGAATCCGTTGACGTCGAACTTTGGCAATAATCAGTGGTGCAAGATCACGGTTCTCGTTAACGCTCACCGTCATCCATTGCATCTCGCGTTTGATAAGAGGATCGATGTTACTCATTGGATTCCACCACCTCTGCTACGACTATCTCTGTTTCATTGGCATTACTCATCGGGCCTGTTAACTCTTTCGCTGATGATTTTTCAAGTTCAGGAACTAATTCAATATATGCAGCTACCGCCGCTTTCCCTCGAGCAAGGTGAGATGCCGCTGTTCCCATTGGAATCTGAAGTACCTCTGCCACTTCTCGAAGCACCATTCCATGGTCATACATCAACACCAAGACCGCACGTTGAATTGCACTCAGTGATTTAAGGGCCGCCTGCACCAATAGTCTTTGCGTGACATCATCAGTCTGATCTGCAATATCTCGAATATTTTCGGCAAGGTCCCACGAAGTCTCTTGTTCTTGTTGCTTACGCAACCACTTGCGGCGCATATCAGCGTGCTTACTGACCATAACACGCATGAGATAAGCCTCTGGATTTTCGTGCTCTCGAATCTTGCTCCATCGCTTATAGACATCTGCAAGTGCTTCCTGCAGTACATCTTCAGCATTTTGAGTATCGAAGCAGATTACCTTGGCAGCTTTAAGAAAGGCTTTTTGATGTTCGCGCAGCCAAACGGTGAACTCAACCTGATTCTGGTTGCTCATCGCCGACTCCTCATGGGAAGAGGATAGGGGCTGGAGCTAGCCCTAGTCGATTAAGTCAGATATCTCGACACCCAAAGCTGAAAGCCGAGCAGCTCCGCCATCGATGGCAGTCAGAACAAATGGCTTTCCGTCGGGGCAAATCACATAAGAATTTTCAAAGTGGGCGCCGCGGGAGGAGTCAGTTGAGACAACTGTCCAGTCATCGCCTAAGACTCGAGTCTTCTCACTACCGCGGGTAATCATTGGCTCGATAGCAAGTGCCATCCCAGGAACAATTGTGGGGCCAGAGCCTTTGCGGCCAAAGTTAAGAACATGTGGTTCTTGATGCATCTCGGTACCAATTCCATGGCCACCGTATTCACGCAAGATTCCGTACTTACCTTGCGAGAGCACATACTGCTCAATCGCAAATCCGATATCTGTTAGGCGCGCACCATCTGCACCAGCTGCAATTCCTCGCCACATAGATTCTTCACAGACATCCATCATCTTTTGATCTTCCGGATTGACCGTTCCAATTCCGATTGAGAAAGCTGCATCTCCATGCCAGCCATCGATAATTGCACCGCAGTCGATAGAGACAACATCTCCATCGAGAAGAACACGTGGACCTGGAATTCCATGCACAATCTCTTCATTGACCGAGACGCAAATTGTCTTTGGATAACCGTGATAATTTAGAAAGTTTGAAGTTCCTCCCCCGCGTTTAATACTCGCGGCGGCAATTGCATCAAGGGCATCTGTTGTCATGCCAACTTTGATATTTTCACGGAGGGCATTGAGTGTCTGGCCTACTAATAATCCGGCACGACGCATGATTTTGAGTTGATCAAGGTTCTTAATTTGAATTGCCATGGTGCGGCCTACTTAACTTTGAACTCGTGCAAGTGCCGTCGTGGCGCGTTCGGTGATTTCTGAAACTGATCCCAAGGCATCGATTGTGATGAGTAGGCCCTCTGTGCGATAAAAGTGAACAATGGGGGCAGTCTGCTCTTCATAGACTTCAAGGCGCTTGCCAATAACTTCTGGCATATCGTCAGCGCGCTGATAAAGCTCGGCAGAACCGCAGGCTGAACATGTAGTTGCATCAGGTGCAGCAGGTGCACCGCAGCCCTTGCAAGTAAGGCGCCCCGATAAACGAGCGATGATTACATCATTTGAAATTGAAAGTTCCAAGACCGCATCCAGTGGGGTGCGCTTCTCGGCCAAAATTGCGCGCAGGACTTCTGCTTGAACAACATTGCGAGGGAAACCATCGAGAAGAAATCCATTTGCAAGATCGTCTTGACCGAGGCGATCTTTAACCATCGCATTTGTTACAGAATCTGGAACAAGCTCGCCACGATCCATAAAGGATTTTGCCTCTTGGCCGAGCGGTGTATTGGCTTTGAGATTTGCGCGGAAGATATCCCCAGTTGAGATATGAGGAATCGAATAGTGCGCTGCAAGGAATTGTGCCTGTGTTCCTTTACCTGCACCTGGAGGACCTACCAGGACTAAACGCATTACTTCAAGAAACCTTCATATGAACGTTGCTGAAGTTGTGACTCAATCTGCTTAGCGGTATCGAGACCAACGCCAACAACAATGAGAATCGCAGTTCCACCGAATGGGAAGTTCTGCGTTGCGCCGAATAGCTTGAGGGCAATAATTGGAATGATTGCAACAAGTGCGAGGTAGAGAGATCCTGGCGCTGTGATGCGAGAGAGAACATATGTGAGGTACTCAGATGTTGGGCGACCTGCACGAATACCTGGAATAAATCCACCGTACTTCTTCATATTGTCGGCAACTTCATCGGGGTTAAATGTAATTGCAACGTAGAAGTATGTGAAGAAGATAATCAATCCAGAGTAGAGGGTGATATAGATCCAGTTATCGCCACTGACCAAGTTACGAGAGATCCAGACAGCCCATCCAGCAGAAGTATTTCCACTGAAATTAACGAGCAAGTTTGGAATATAGAGAAGTGATGAAGCGAAAATTACTGGAATAACACCGGCCTGGTTGACCTTGATTGGAATATAGGTAGAAGTTCCGCCGTATGCCTGGCGACCCACCATGCGCTTTGCATATTGCACTGGGATACGGCGCTGTGACTGCTCAACGAACACAACTGCCGCAACGACAGCTACTCCGATAAGAAGAACAAAGATAAATGTTGGAAGTCCCTTTGAGAGTCTGATTGACCAGAGCTGACCAGGGAATCCTGCTGCGATAGATGTAAAGATAAGAATTGACATACCGTTACCGACGCCGCGATCTGTAATGAGCTCGCCGAGCCACATGATTACAGATGTTCCAGCTGTCATAACGATGATCATCGTTGCAACGCGAGTCCATGTTGGATCGATCAAAATATCCTGCTGGCAACCTGCGATCAGGCGCTCAGGTGTACGAGCTACTGCAACCAAACCTGTTGATTGAAGAATTGCGAGACCAATAGTTAAGTAACGAGTGTATTGAGTGAGCTTTGCCTGACCTGATTGACCTTCAGCCTTAAGAGTTTCAAAGCGAGGAATAACAACGGTAAGAAGCTGAACAATAATTGAGCTGGTGATGTACGGCATGATGCCGAGGGCGAATACTGAGAGCTGAAGAAGTGCTCCGCCAGAGAAGAGGTTGATAAGGCCGAAGATTCCGCCAGTTTCAACATCTGCAAGACAGCTCTTTACAGCCTTATATGAAACACCAGGTGTTGGAACTACAGAGCCAAAGCGAAATAGCGCCATGATTGCAAGAGTGAAGAAGATTTTCTTTCGAAGTTCAGGCGTCTTAAACGCCATTCCAAATGCTTGAAGCATCAACCTTCTCCACTCTCTTAATCTATAAGGATTACGATTTTACTTATTTTTACAATGTTGCTGTAGATCCGCCAGCTGCTGCAATCTTTTCAATTGCTGAAGCTGAGAATGCATGTGCTGTGACCGAAACCTTAACTGCAATATCGCCATTTCCGAGGACCTTTACAGGCAAGGAATCGCGAACTGCACCCTTAGCAATAAGGTCTGCGACTGTTACATCGCCACCCTTTGGAAAGAGCGCGTTGATTGTTGAGACGTTAACCGCCTGGTACTCAACGCGAGCTGGGTTCTTAAAGCCACGAAGCTTTGGAAGACGCATAACGAGCGGAAGCTGGCCACCCTCGAAACCGATACGAACGGTATTACGAGCGTGAGTTCCCTTGCCACCACGACCTGCAGTCTTTCCCTTTGATGCCTCACCGCGACCTTTACGAGTCTTAGCTTTCTTAGCACCTGGAGCTGGACGAAGATGATGAAGTTTGAGAGTCATTCTTATTCGACCTCCTCTACCTTGATCAAGTGACGAGCAGCTAC
>WLPB01000082.1 GCA_009698975.1 Actinomycetota bacterium
CTCTTCAGCTCGATCGTTTCGCTTTTCAGCAAAGTCAATAACTGATGGATTTTCTCCGATTCGAATGAGAGCTGCAATGAGCGCCTCGCCCATTACTCCTGCACCAATAACGCCAATGTGATTCGCCATGTCGTAAGAGTACGCGTACGCTCAGCTCCTATGTCAGAGGTTAAAGCAGGTTTCGCACGCGACTGGATCGAATTTAGCGACCCAAATAATGAAGATGAAATCTACAAATGCGACCTCACCTGGCTCACATCTAATTGGTCCTGTATTTACGGAGATGGCTGCAAGGGCGTATTTGCAGATCGCCCCAATGATGGGTGTTGCACTGAAGGCGCGATGTTCTCCGATGAAGCAGATGAGTTACGCACTTTAAAAGCTGCTGAGTATCTAACTCCTGATATGTGGCAATTCTACGAGCAAGCTCGTCCAAAGAAACCGGGCGGAAAGTTGCGAATCGCTGATAGCGATGAAGATGATGAGCGAAAGACTCGTACCGTTGACGATGCATGTATTTTTCTTAATCGTAAGGGATATGAAGCTCCTGGCTTTACTGGGGATTTTGGTTGCGTACTCCACCATCTCGCTCTCAAGCGCGACCTGCACTTTGTCGATACTAAGCCGGATGTCTGTTGGCAGCTTCCGCTTCGTCGCGCATACGAAACACGAGAAGTTGGCGAACGCGAATATTCAATTATTGTTATAGGCGAGTACGAACGCCTTGCATGGGGCGACGGTGGAGAAGATTTCGATTGGTATTGCACAAGCAATCCTGAAGCTCATGTAGGAAAAGAGCCGGTCTATATATCTAATAAGGCTGAGCTCACGAAGATGATGGGCGAACCTGCATATGCGATTTTGGCGCAGCATTGCGATCGACGAATCGCTGGAATACGCGAGGCTCAGGCTAAGTTCCTGCCCCTCTATGTAATTCAACATCCTGCAACTGTCATAGCCTCCAAGTAATCTAAGGCTATGGCAAAGGTGGCTAAAGTCGAGAAGGATCCATTCCGCTGCGTTGAGTGCGGTTGGACTTCACAAAAATGGGTAGGACGCTGCGGCGAGTGTCAGGCATGGGGAACAGTCGAAGAACTTGGCACACCGAAGAAATTATCAATGCAGGCCGGACCAATCTCTGCCAAGGCGCAGGCAATCGGAGATGTAGATCTCTCCGCTGCACATGCCAGGCCTACCGGTGTATCCGAACTTGATCGAGTTTTAGGTGGCGGCCTTGTTCCAGGTGCTGCAATCTTGCTCGCCGGCGAACCTGGCGTTGGTAAGTCAACACTTCTTCTCTCAGTTGCTGCACAAACTGCAAATAAATCTATTCCGGTTCTCTATGTCAGCGGTGAAGAGTCTGCTTCACAGGTGCGGCTGCGAGCTGAACGTATCAAAGCAATAGATCCCAATCTCTTTCTCGCATCTGAAACAGATCTTGGCGCTGTGATTTCACATATCGATACTGTAAAACCAGAGCTACTCATTATTGACTCTATTCAAACAATTGGCTCATCCAACGCTGATGGTGCACCAGGTGGCGTGACTCAAGTTCGTGAAGTTGCCGGGGCACTTATTCGCATCTGTAAAGATCGAGATATCACTCTGCTATTGGTGGGCCATGTGACTAAAGATGGTTCTATCGCAGGTCCCCGATTGCTCGAGCATATTGTTGACGTTGTTCTGCAATTCGAGGGCGAGCGTCACTCCCGACTTCGTCTTATCCGCGCAATCAAAAATCGCTTCGGTGCCAGCGATGAAGTGGGATGTTTTGACCTCAGTGATACCGGTATTGAAAGTGTTCTTGATCCGACTGGCCTCTTTACCTCCCGTCATGCTGAACCAGTTCCCGGTACCTGCGTAACAGTTACTCTGGAAGGTCGCAGACCTTTACTTGCCGAAATTCAAGCCCTCGTGAGCGCAGGTCGTGAGAGCGACTTCGGTAATGCCCGCAGAGTTGTAAGTGGCCTCGATTCAGCCCGTACTTCAATGACTTTAGCTGTCCTCGAGCTACGCGCACATGTTCGCGTTGGTGGACGAGATGTATATGCCGCAACGGTCGGCGGAATGAAGATGACCGAACCTGCTGCGGATTTAGCACTTGCACTCGCTGTGGCATCTGCTGCAAAGGGTTTAGCTCTTCCATCAGATCTCGTTGCAATTGGAGAAGTTGGTCTCGCTGGAGAAATTCGTAAGGTCAGCGGAGTGGCTCGCCGTCTCGCTGAAGCCTATCGACTTGGTTTTAAACGTGCCCTGGTTCCAGCGGGCTCTGATGTCACAATCGCTGGCATGGAGATTGTTGAGGTAGCTCGCTTAGATCAGGCACTTTCTCGAGTAAAAATCAACGGTGAATAATGTACGAGAAAGAAATCACTGACTGGTTTAAGAAAAATAAGCGGGACCTACCTTGGCGAAAAACAGATGCTTGGGGTGTGTTGGTCTCAGAGATCATGTTGCAACAGACACCTGTCCAGCGCGTTTTACCGGTCTACGACGAATGGATGAAACGTTGGCCCACTCCATCAGATCTCGCAGCAGCAACACCCGCTGAAGTAATCACGGCATGGGGGCGACTTGGATATCCACGTCGTGCACTTCGATTACATGAGTGCGCCAAGGAGATTACAGAAAACCACAAGGGCGTTATTCCTTCAACCGAAATTGAATTAAGGAAACTTCCTGGCGTGGGTGAGTACACCTCTGCTGCAGTAGTTGCTTTTGCATTTAAAGGAAGTTCATTAGTTCTCGATATCAATATTCGCAGATTATTCTCGCGTCTCTACAAAGGAGAAGAGGCGCCAGCGGCTGCGCCAACGAAAGCGGAACGAGTCGAATATGCAGAATACGTTCCTAAAACAGGAGCTCACATCTGGGCAGCGGCAACGATGGAGCTAGGGGCGCTTGTCTGCACTGCAAAAAATCCACTCTGTGGTCGATGCCCTGTTGCAGATAGGTGCCAGTGGCGAAGCTTGGATTACCCACGAACAGAGCGAGTTAAGCGCACTCAGAGCTGGCATGGAACAGATCGCCAATGTCGCGGCACTATCGTTCAGGCGCTTCGCGAGAATAATCTTCTCACAAAGAAGCAGATTCAATTGCTCTGGGACGTTACATCACAGGTCGATAAGGCCTTGCTGACACTGCTCGACGACGGTCTTATCGAGGCCAGGGGCAGAAATACTTTCTCACTCCCCCGTTAGCTTCAACTTTAAGCAGTTGGTGCTTCTGCGAGATCCTCAGGTGAATCTGGTGAAGTTACCTTAGGAGCGCCCTTAAATGTAAAGGTTGCATCCGCATCAATTCCTTCAACATCTACAACGATGATTTCGCCAGCCTTGAGTTCACCGAAGAGGATGCGCTCTGATAAGCCATCTTCAATTTCACGCTGAATCAAGCGACGTAATGGACGCGCACCGAGAAGTGGATCGTAACCACGAGCGGCAAGGAGATCCTTAGCGCCTTGTGTGAGCTCAATACCCATATCTTTCGCCTTTAAGCGATCATCAAGATTTGCGATCATGAGGTCAACAATATTAATGATCTGATCCTTGGTGAGCTGGTGGAAGACGATTACATCATCGATACGATTAAGGAATTCTGGGCGGAAGTGGTTCTTGAGCTCGTCATTGACCTTACTCTTCATGCGATCGTAGTTGGTTACGTCGTCATCAGCATTTGAGAATCCAAGGCCAAGAGATTTCGAGATATCTCGAGTTCCGAGGTTTGTTGTCATGATGATGATTGTGTTCTTAAAGTCAACGGTGCGACCCTGTGAATCTGTAAGGCGACCATCTTCTAGAACTTGAAGAAGTGAGTTGAAGATATCTGGGTGAGCTTTTTCGATTTCGTCGAAGAGCACTACAGAGAATGGACGGCGTCGTACCTTTTCGGTCAACTGTCCACCCTCGTCGTATCCGACGAATCCTGGAGGAGCACCGAAAAGTCGTGATGCGGTGTGACGCTCTGAGTACTCAGACATATCCAATTGGATGAGCGCTGACTCATCACCGAATAAGAATGATGCAAGCGTGCGTGAGAGTTCGGTCTTACCGACACCTGATGGACCAGCAAAGATAAATGAACCACCAGGACGCTTTGGATCTTTAAGTCCGGCGCGTGTACGACGAATCGCTTGTGAGAGCGCCTTAATCGCTTGGTCTTGTCCAATGACGCGACGGTGAAGTTCATCTTCCATACGAAGAAGTCGAGCAGTCTCTTCTTCAGTTAACTTAAAGACTGGGATTCCAGTAGATGCAGAGAGAACTTGGGCGATGAGTTCTTCATCAACCTGAGTCACGCGATCTGGCTCAGATTCTTTCCAATTCTTCTCAGCTGCCTGACGCTCTTGAATAAGAGTCTTCTCAGTATCGCGAAGCGCTGCTGCGCCTTCAAAGTCTTGTCCATCAATTGCTGACTCTTTTGCCTTGCGGGCAACTGCAATTTTCTCATCATATTCACGAAGCTCGATAGGGGCAGTCATTCGCTGGATACGTAGACGTGAACCAGCCTCATCAATGAGGTCAATCGCCTTATCTGGAAGGAAACGGTCAGAGACATAACGATCTGCCATATTTGCAGCGGCAGCAAGTGCGCCATCGGTAATTGAGACGCGGTGGTGAGTTTCGTAACGATCGCGAAGTCCCTTAAGAATTTCAATGGTGTGAGCTACGGATGGCTCCTTCACCTGAATTGGTTGGAAACGGCGCTCGAGAGCTGCATCCTTTTCGATGTGCTTGCGGTACTCATCGAGAGTTGTTGCGCCAATTGTCTGGAGCTCGCCGCGTGCAAGCATCGGCTTGAGAATACTTGCCGCATCAATTGCACCTTCTGCTGCGCCTGCTCCGACGAGAGTGTGAATCTCATCGATAAAAATAATGATATCTCCGCGACTCTTAATCTCTTTGAGAACTTTCTTCAAGCGCTCTTCAAAATCTCCACGGTAACGAGAACCTGCAACAAGTGCACCGAGGTCGAGTGAGTAAAGCTGCTTATCTTTTAAAGTCTCTGGGACATCGTTCTTTGCAATTGCCTGCGCTAAACCTTCGACAACTGCAGTCTTTCCAACACCTGGCTCGCCGATAAGAACAGGATTGTTCTTTGTGCGACGTGAGAGAACCTGCATGACACGTTCAATCTCTGGTTCGCGACCGATTACAGGGTCAAGCTTTCCTTCACGCGCGGCAGCCGTGAGGTTTCGACCGAATTGATCTCATACGAGCGATGTTGAGGGAGTTCCCTCTGCTGGTCCACCTTGTGCGACTGTCTCTTTTCCTTGATAACCAGAGAGAAGTTGAATTACTTGCTGGCGTACCTTGTTGAGATCAGCGCCAAGCTTTACGAGTACCTGAGCTGCAACGCC
>WLPB01000083.1 GCA_009698975.1 Actinomycetota bacterium
GTGCAGCAATCAGACGATGTAATATCGATATTCGATCTGCAATTGTTACCACCCTCGGCGCAGAAGCTATCGACACTCTCTACGTCACCGAAATAGGCGGTGGAGCTCTGAGCGCTGAGCGAACAGAACAAGTCGCTTTAGAACTTTCTGACTCTCTCAAGTAGGCTCTGCAACTATGTTCGACGCACTCTCATCCAAAATCGCAGGAGCGTTCTCATCTCTGCGAAGCCGTGGAAAATTATCGGCCAGCGATATTGATGCAACGGTCACTGAAATTCGAGAGGCGCTACTTGAAGCAGATGTAGCTCTCGCAGTTGCAGATGATTTCTCTGAAAAAGTACGCTTGGCGGCAAAGGATTTATTGCCAACGCTGCAATCAGGCGTTAACCAGGCGCAGGCAATCTTTGAATTGGTAAATCACGAACTCACTGAAATTTTAGGTGGGGGAGCACGCAGGGTTCGCTTCGCAAAAAATCCTCCCACTGTAATTATGCTCGCTGGTTTGCAAGGTGCAGGTAAGACAACACTGGCTGCTAAGCTCGCAAAATTTTATAAAGATCAAGGTGATACGCCAATACTCGTAGCATCTGACTTACAACGCCCTAATGCAGTCAACCAACTTCAGGTTGTGGGAGAGCAAGCTGGAGTTCCAGTATTTGCGCCGCAACCAGGAAACGGCGTGGGCGATCCGGTCGAAGTTGCTCGTGCGGGTATTGCATTTGCAAAGAGCAAGCTCCACAACATGGTCATCGTCGATACCGCAGGACGTCTCGGCGTTGATGCAGAACTCATGGCTGAAGCATCGGCAATTCGTGATGCAATCAATCCCAATGAAATCCTCTTTGTCGTTGATGCAATGATGGGACAAGATGCAGTGCGCACCGCCGAGGCATTCCGAGATGGTGTTGGATTCGATGGCGTAGTTCTGACAAAGCTTGATGGAGATGCACGCGGTGGCGCTGCGCTCTCAATCGCCTCTCTTACAGGGCGACCAATTATGTTTGCATCAACAGGTGAGAAACTTGCTGATTTTGAAATCTTCTACCCAGAGCGCATGGCATCTCGCATTCTTGGGATGGGTGATGTCGCAACACTTGCAGAGCAAGCCCAGAAAGCCTTCAACCCAGATTCAAGTAAGAAGTTGGAAGAGAAATTCTTAAGCGGTGAAGATTTCACACTCGAGGATTTCCTTGAACAAATTGAGGCGATGTCGAAGATGGGAAATATCGGAAAACTTCTCGGCATGCTCCCTGGCGCTGGCGCGATGAAGAAAGAGATTGATAATTTCGACGAATCCGAAATAACTCGCACCAAAGCAATTGTTCAATCAATGACGCCAGCTGAACGACGAGATATCAAATTACTTAATGGTTCGCGTCGAGCTCGTATTGCCCTGGGATCTGGGCGCCAGGTGTCGGATGTGAATAAGTTGGTAGAGAAATTTAGCGCCGCCGCCAAGATGATGAAGCAGATGCGTGGCGGAAAAGCAGCGATGCCGCCCGGAATGGCGATGCCGCCCGGAATGGCGATGCCGCCAAGCCCAAAGTTGGCGATGACCCCACCGAAGAAGAAGTCACGCTCAGGAAACCCGGCAAAGCGCGCTCTCGAGAGCTAGAAAACCCCTTCAATTTCTTATTACAGGCTTGGACTGGCAGAATAGGCCACCTGTTGAAGGGCCCTCTACCCCTACAACATCCAATCCACCGTCGGATTGATTGAGCTACGCACCCCGCTGTAGTTCGATCACTTGGACAATCGATTATTAGGAGCACCATCACTTTGGCTACAAAGATTCGTTTAATGCGCTTTGGAAAAATTCGTACACCTTATTACCGCATCGTGGTTACAGATTCACGTAAAGCGCGTAATGGTCTCTCAATTGAAGAGATCGGTCGCTATGTCCCAGGACAAGAGCCTTCATTGATCGAGGTTAACTCTGATCGTGCTCAGTACTGGCTCGGCGTTGGCGCACAGCCAACTGAGGCAGTTGCAGCGCTACTTAAGGTGACTGGCGATTGGCAGAAATTTAAGGGTCTTCCAGGAACAGAAGGAACACTCAAGGTTCGCGCACCAAAGCCGGCAAAGAGCGTTGCATATGAGGCAGCTGTTAAGGCAGCAGCATCAGAGCCTGCAGAGGGCGCAACAACTCTTAAGAAGAAGGCGCAAGAGAAGCTTGCTGCTAAGTCAGCACCGGTAGTTGAAGAGGTAGTTGTAGTGTCCGAGCCAGAGATCAACAATGCTGTGGCAGAGGTTCCAGCTCAAGATGTGACTGCAGATGTTGCGGTTGAGACTGAAGCAGTTGTCGAAGAAACTCCAGCAGAAACTCCAGCTGAATAATCATGATTGACGAAGCTCTCGAGCATCTCGTTAAGGGAATCGTAGATAACCCTGACGATGTCAACGTTAAGGAGAAGAACGGTCGTCGTGGGGCAACTCTCGAAGTTCGTGTTAATCCTGAAGATATCGGTAAGGTCATTGGACGTAACGGTCGCACAGCAAAGGCGCTTCGCACAGTCGTAAGCGCAATTGCTGGTCGCAGTGTGCGCGTTGATCTTATTGATACTGACGAACTTCGCTAATACCGCAAGGCAGCCATGCGCCTGAATGTAGGTCGTATCGGCCGTGCTCACGGAATTCTCGGTGAGGCAACGATTGAAGTGCGTACCGATGAAGCAGAAGATCGCTTCGCACTCGGATCCATTTTAGAGACAGATAGCCACGGTTTATTGACCGTGTCTTCTGCACGTGTCCATAACGGAATTCTCCTTCTTGGCTTTGAAGGCATTTCTAGCCGTAATCAGGTAGAAGAACTTCGCAATGAACTTCTCTATGCCGATGTAGATATCGATGCCGAGGCCGAAGATGAAGATGATTACCATGTACTGCAACTTATTGGTTGTATGACATTTCTTGAAGATGGAAGTGAATTCGGCCCCGTCACAGAAGTCTTGAACTTGCCGGGACAAGATGTCTTATCAATTAAGAGCGCAGATGGCGAAGTATTGATTCCATTCGTTCGCCAACTTGTTCCTGAAGTTGATATCCGCAACAAGAAGATGACGGTAATTCCACCTGCTATTTCAGGGACCATCTAATGAAGATTGATCTCATCTCGATATTTCCAGAGTATTTGGCTCCTCTTAATCTTTCGCTCCTCGGCAAGGCACAGAGCGCTGGATTAGTAGATATCCAAGTTCATAATCTGCGTGATCATGCAGTGGGCGTTCATGGCTCAGTCGATGACACTCCTTATGGTGGTGGTGCTGGAATGGTGATGTCACCAGAGGTGTGGGGCAAGGCCATTGATCCGATGATGAGCGATGAGAGTGATCTCATTATTCTGACGCCTGCTGGAAAGCTATTTACCCAGCCTGTTGCAGTCGACTTTTCGAAGCGAAATCATTTGATCTTTGCATGTGGTCGATATGAAGGTATTGATGATCGCATCCGCCGGCACTACATGAATGATGAATACTCATCTCGCGGAGTTCGAGTTCACGAATATTCCATCGGAGATTATGTCCTCGGTGGGGGTGAGGTCGCTGCGATGGTCATGATTGAAGCCATCACCAGATTGATTCCTGGAGTTCTCGGAAACCCAGAATCTCTAACGGAAGAATCACATAACAGTGATGGATATCTCGAGTATCCCAACTTCACAAAACCGGCTTCATGGCGCGGTTTAGAAGTGCCAGAAATTCTCTTAAGTGGCAATCACGCTGCAATTGCGCAGTGGCGAGCAACACAGGCCCACGAGCGTGCTAAAAAGAATAGATAACTCGTGAGTAATAGCTCATGCGCCCTAGAGTGGCGCCCATGAGCGAAGAGTCAGCAAGAATTCAATCTCGGTTGATCCGCGATCTTGAACCTATTGTCGCTGTCGAACTCGAACGCCACCTCAAGGTACAGAAGAATTGGTACCCCCACGAGTATGTCCCATGGTCACTCGGGCGCGACTTTGCCGGACCTCTCAATGGAGATGCATGGGATGCTAAAGATACAAAGCTGACCGGCATTGCACAGGATTCCTTGGTTCTCAACCTCATGACTGAAGATAACTTGCCGAGCTATCACACCGAGATTGTTCTCTCGATGGGGCACGACGGCGCGTGGGGAACGTGGATTGATCGTTGGACCGCTGAAGAAGGCCGCCACTCGATTGTCATCCGAGATTATTTGATGGTGGCACGAGAAGTAGATCCGTATGAACTTGAAGACTTGCGCATGGCTCATATGTCTTTGGGATATCAAACACCGTACGAAAATGACATGCTTCATACGATTGCATATGTAACTTTCCAAGAGCTCGCTACCCGCGTCTCTCACCGCAATACCGGCAAGATAGCCAATGATGAAATAGTTGAAAACATGATGCAACGTATCTCGCTCGATGAGAACCTTCATATGCTCTTTTATCGCAACACAATTGCAGCGGCTCTCGAACTTGAACCCGATGCAGCTATGCGCGCAATTACAGATGTCGTGACTAACTTCGAAATGCCAGGAGCTAATATGCCTGGCTTCGGACGTAAGGCAGTTCAAATCGCTTTAGCTGGAATTTATGATCTCTCTCAACATGTTGATGAGGTCATCTGGCCGGTACTGCGAGCCTGGAAGATTTTTGAGCGAACTGACTTTAAGGCAGAAGGGTTGGCTGCTCGTGACGAGCTTGCACTGTTCCTAGAAAAAATCGCTCGCGAGGTATCAGTCTTTAACGATAAGCGCGAAGGGTACTTCGACAAGCAGATTGCTCGTGGAATAGAGCCCGTTCGCATCATCAAGTAACTCCCGCGTAGAATATGCGCCATGGCGCGCACCTATCTTGTTGAGACTTATGGATGTCAGATGAATGTCCATGACTCCGAACGTATTGCGGGCTTACTCGATGAAGCGGGACATATTCCTGTCACTCCCGGCGAGCAAGCCGATATTGTCGTTTTCAATACCTGCGCTGTACGCGAAAATGCTGATAACAAGTTATATGGAAATTTGAGTTTCTTAGCTCCAATAAAGAAAGCTAACCCTTCGCTCCAAATTGCCGTAGGTGGTTGCCTTGCCCAAAAGGATCAATCAATTATTCTCAAGAAAGCTCCATATGTAGATGTCGTCTTTGGAACACATAATGTGGGCTCCCTTCCCGTACTCCTAGAGCGCGCACGTATCGAAGAAGAATCGCAGATTGAAATCCTTGAAGCGCTCGAACATTTCCCATCAACGCTTCCCGCTAGACGCTTCTCTGCCTTCTCATCGTGGGTCTCAATCTCCGTCGGGTGCAATAACACCTGTACTTTCTGCATCGTTCCCCAATTACGCGGAGTCGAGAAAGATCGCTCGCGTAAA
>WLPB01000084.1 GCA_009698975.1 Actinomycetota bacterium
ATTATTGGTTTTGCTCTCGATGGCTTCCCAATCTATGGCGATCGTGACAATAAAGGTAAGCAAGTAACAGCTAAGAACTTAGATCAGTGCAACGGTGTAAATAGCGCCACACCAGAATTTCCAAAAGGTATTTACCATTACGTACTTCTAGGAACAGCAGATGCACGCTCATCAATTGCTTGTTTCCATGGAGAAGTAGATTCAAGTCAGATTCAAGCGATGCCTGCTATGGGCGGCGGGGGAATGCCAATGCCTGATACCGCAGCAGCAGCCAAGAAACTTGGCATTACTGAAGATGCCCTGAAGGCGGCCTTTGGAACAACTATGCCACCAGATCTCGCTATGGCAGCCAAGAAGTTAGGTATAACAGAAGCTGTGCTTCTTGATGCACTAGGAATTACATCCAGACCCTAAATGGCAACTAAAATCAGTTTCTATTGATAAAAATATTCGCAGAATGGCGGGGCATCTCCGTGTTACCCAGCAGGTGAATTCCGCGTAGGTGGAGAAGATGTACTGCTGGGTGAGTTGAAGGTAGCTGGCATTCAGGAGCCAATCGGTTTCTGGATGTCAGCTTCTCAATTCGAATATTGGAAACATACCCACCTGACCGTTGATGTCGTTATTGGTCGAGGTGGTGGCTTCTCACTCGAATCACCTGAGGGTAAGCGATTCTTAATTCGCTCGCGCTTATTCACAGATCAAGAGTGGGCGATACTTGAGCAGACCGTGGTTGCTACCGGCCTATCGCGCTGACCCTATGCCCTTGCTTCTTAGATTAAAAAAGAAACTCACCCCGCCTAGCAGTTTCGTCCCCGGCTTATGCGAGAAAACTCCGCTCTAGCGCTTCAATTGCAACGCTGTTGTGACGCACGCGATGATGAAAATTCCAAGTGCTGCACCGAAATCTGCGACTTTGTGCTTGCGTGAGAAGTGGGTGAAGAGAGCACCTGCGAAGTAGAGAACAAGAGATGCAGAAGCTAATACGCCAAGGGGTTTATTCCAGATTCCAGCAATGATGCCGAGCCCGCCTGCGATTTCCAAAAATGCAAGAACGGGAATCTGCTTAGGCTTAACGCCAACTTTTTCCATAGAAGCCATTACATCTGGAACTTTCTTTAATTTTGCGATTGCTGATCCAATTGCGGCAAAGGCGAGAAGAGCTCCGAAGATGTCGAGTGCAATTATCATTTATTTATCTACCTTCTTGTTAAGTGGGTGGTGTTCTTTCATATGTTGTGAAATTACTTCAGATATTTCGATCAAAGACTTCATCTGTGCCTGTGTGAGCACTTGGCTGAAGCAGTGATTGATTTCTTGAGACTGAAGAGGAATTGCGGCTTCGGCGATTTTTCTCCCCTTGGTTGTTATGGAGACATCAAAGCAACGAGAATCCTCAATATTTTTACTCTTTTTTACTAAGCCCGCTTCATCCATTCGGGAAATCTGATGGGACATCCGACTAATTTCCCAACCAAGGCCAGTTGCCAACCGATTGAGATTTATCGAAGGCGCTGGAAGCTCAGAGAGAGCCACCAGAACAACATATTCAGCGCCAGATATCCCCGAGTGATTGGTTACTTGGCGCCCAAGGTGAGGTAGAAGACTTGTTCCAATTCTGTGGAAAGCTCGCCACGCCTGGGAGTCAAGTTCCTTCATACCTTTTTGTGCCACATATGAATTAAATCAGATATACTTGATATGTCAAGTAATAACGAATCTCAGAATTTGGTGTCAAATGAATAGTTACATGGTCGTTGCATCATTCAAAGACGGCGTCACTCCAGAAGATATCCGTGCCCTCATTCCAGCGGAGCAGTTACAGGCCACAGCATTGGTGGAGAAGGGTCTTCTAGGATTTATCAAAGTATCAATGCCTAAACGCACTGTGTTTCTGGAAACTTTTGGTGAGGACGATGCGAGCGTTATATCAACTATTCAATCTCTTCCATTCTCCGCTATCTGGAATATCGAAATATTTCCGACAACTCCACCAGCAGGTGTGAACTTCTAAGAGATCCGACTTATTGAGCGCCTTCTTTATATCAATTTAGTCATACAGGTATTGTCATCGCTGAGAACATAGTCACCGAACGCTTCACAATTTTGATACCCCAGTGATTTATAGAGTTCGCGGGCAGGCTTGAATGGCTCTTTTGCGCCCGTCTCTAAGCTAATTCGTTTCACTCCATGTTGCTTTGCAAACTCTTCAATGTGAGCAACCATCGCCTTTCCAATACCGATTCCTCTGGAGTTAGCCAGAGTGTGCATGGATTTCAACTCCGCATGACCTGGTTCTAACTTTCTCAAAGCACCCACGCCCACAAGGTCGCCGTTGACCCGTGCACCGAAGACGGTTATGTCGGGAGTGAATAACTTGGCAGGTTCGAGTGCGTAGACATGTTCGATTGGTGTTGAAGTGGTACAAAAAAGCCAGTGAGCTTGGAGGACCTGGGTTAACTCATCCCCCGGCGATTCTTCAATGCTGATCTGAATCTCCATGTGGCCCAGTTTAATCCCCGGGCTCTGGATTAATACACTCCCCTTCTTTTACACTTATGCCATGGCTGAGAAAAAAGTAACAGGTCCGTCTTCCTACTTTCCTTCAATCGAAAAGAAGTATGGGAAGCCAATTGAGCATTGGATGAAAGAGCTGAAAAAGGTTTCAAAGCTTGCCCACATGGAGCAAGTAGCTCACTTGAAAGAGAAGTTTGAAATGGGCCATGGCCACGCAAATGCAATTGTGGCTGTATTCCGCCAGAAGAATGGCTTATAGGGCGACTGTCCCTCTTCTTTACTTGCAGCATATCTGTGCTCACTTTCACGGAGCTTAGAAAAATACAGTATTCAGGCCCTTCCCTTAGGAAACCTGAAAGAGCATTATGGAGCCACTCAAGAGTGAGGAGTGGTCAATGAAGATCCGTAGCATTATCTCGGGCAAACGCGTCGAAACTATCTCAGCTAGTGCAAGTGTCCATGATTTGGTGAACTCGTTAAATTCTCATCATGTGGGTGCGCTAGTAGTTTCTAATGATGGCAAGAAAATTGATGGCATTGTCTCAGAACGAGATGTAGTCCGGGCGATGCCAGGCAAGCTGGATCAACTCGTTGCAATGCATGTGCGCGACATTATGACCGTGGAAGTCCACACATGTACGCCAGATTCAACGATTGCAGAATTGATGACCATGATGACCGAACTTCGCATTCGCCATGTGCCAGTTGTTGATGAAGCTGGTTTGCTCGTATCAATCGTCTCCATTGGTGATGTTGTAAAGAACCATGTAAGCGAACTTGATTCTGAACGTCAGGCGCTCAGAGATTATGTAGCAAGCGGGAATTAGACACCCGCATCATTAGCTAAGTAGCCTGTTGCTGATTCACGGATTCATTTGCGAGGTTTCTTCTTAACCTCTTTGATCTGGCTAGCCTTACGCGCTCCCCCGCGCTTAGCCTTTTTTTCTAAGGTCAATTCTTCAGCGCTCTCTTTTAGTATCGCCAAAGCCTCCGTGACTCTCGAAGTGGAATTGTTTTTCATAAGTCAGATCTAGAAGGCTCGAATTGGGCGGATAGTTTTGTAATTGCCTCGGCTCTCGCGAGATACCACACCTGTTCCCATTAAAATTTGGAAGTTAAATACAGATTGATCTTCGCTTGATGTCCAGTGATTGTTCCCCAGAGTGAACCCACCCCTACTTAGGACGGGGGATGCATTCAGAGCGATTGCTTCGTCTCTTGAAGGCAGGAACCATTGACCAGCACTTGAATCATTACCTGCGTAAAGCTGGACAGCCTTTGCACCATTTGTGGCTGAATTTCCACTGTTTGATGCATTGACGAACAACCTCGTGTTACTTAATCCAGAACCAAAGGACAAACTCGTACCGAGTAATGCGTTCCCTGGCATTATGGTTGTTCTTGCATCGGTTGTAGCGGTGCCAGGTTCGCTAAAGGATGCATTCTGGCTTTGAGTAGAAGCCCACGAGACGGGTGCCCACTCTAGATAGCGGCAGTTGGTGTTACATGTTGCGCCGGTCATTGTGAATGGAGCGCCTGCGTAAAAGACCATTCCACCACCAGGTCCAATATCACCAAGTGAACAGACGGCCTCTGTGATGCAGTTGCCCGCAACGTGACTGGTGCTTTGTATGGTCAGTCTTTCAACTGTTGATGCCAAAGCAACTGGAGTTGTAAAGCTGACAGTGAAGGTACCGGTTTCGCTTGTGACATTTGATCCTATCCAGCCCTTACCACCTTGATGGTTTCCACCATTATTCCAAATTGATGCAACGGTCTTGGTTTCACCAAAGATAGGAAGCGCTGTTGAGGTCGAGGAGTCATAGGCTGAAATCTGGAAGTCAACGCCGTTGCAGCTTGATGGGATTCCTGAAACTGTGACACTGGAGAAGTAGAAAGCCCCTGAGCCAGATGTGTTCACGAAGGATGAATTAGGAGTAACCGTTAAGGCATCTGACCCAGAACAAGCAGTTGTAAGCGAGATGCCCTGACCAAATTCCACTTTGCCGCTTGAATTGAGTGAGATGTTTGCAGCTAGAGTTGTATTGAGGAATAGGCCGCCGGCAAAGAGAAGCATCACAGAGGCAAGAATCGATTTTGAATTCTTCCGCTTTTTGGCAGGCTCTTGGACGGGATCGTCGTAATAGAATTCGGTCATTTATCTATCCCCCGCTGGATTGGCATCGTTCACGCTCGGTCTCACCCGCCCAAAGATAGCGAATTTTGGAAGGTCTTTCCACATTTGGTTGAAAACACCAAATTAACAAGTAATGTCCAAATGTCGCCCTTTATGCCATATCTGGTGGTGAGTTCTAGACTGGGGCCATGGCAGTCAAGAAGAAGGCAGCGGTATCCGGTGGGCGCCAAGCTGCCTACGCGGCTCGAAACAGAGCTGCCCTCGTTAAGGCGGGTCAAGAGGTTCTGGCTGAAATCGGGCCATCAGCCACAATCGAGCAATTAGCCGGCCATGCCCAGGTCTCCCCGACGACGATCTATAAGTATTTTGAGAATAAGGACGAACTCTTCATTCAGGCTATCGCCGAAATGTGGATTAGTTGGCTCCAATGGTCCAGCTCAGAGAGAGCACCCGGCACTAGGCTAGAGATGACATTGGATACGGGTCGCAAACTCTTTTGGGCGAGAAAGACACACCCGCTCTTTGCAAACATGCTTCACAACTCTTTGGAGCAGATGCCTAATTTTCTCATTCTCTCAGATAAAGGTGAGGGGAAAAGAGTATTCAGTGAATTGGCTGCAAGCG
>WLPB01000085.1 GCA_009698975.1 Actinomycetota bacterium
ACGGCCAAGAGGGCGAGGATCTTCTTCACAATATGCTCCAGTATCTTCTTTTGCATCAGATTAGCTAGTTAATTCAGTCAGCGCCTGACGGGCAAACGCTAGGAGAGAAGTATCCCCTAATTTCTCGCCGCCCGAAACAGGCGGGCTCCATGCCCCCGCTCGTGGAATGGCAACCATCACAGTTGAGCTCTGCGATTTATAGAGGGAGGATGGGTAGAGACGATTGAGCTTGAGTTGTTTCGATTCAGCCAATGTAATCGGTGAGAGACGGATGTACTTACCAGCGAGAACCACCTCACGGACTCCATGCGATTTCGCAAAGGCGCGGAGCAGAGCCACATCTAGAAGTGAAAGCGCCTCATTTGGCAATTCGCCAAAACGATCAATCATCTCTTCCTGAATCGATTGAACATCAGCATCGCTCTTTACATCCGCTAAGCGCCGGTAGAGATCCAGTCTCAAACGCTCACCAGGAATATAGGAATCTGAAAGATGCGCATTTATCGGAAGTTCGATTTTGCACTCATGTGAAACTTCTTCGCTTTCAATCATTCCCGATTTGTAATCCGTTACTGCTTCGCCAACCATTCTCATATAAAGGTCAAAGCCGACATCGGCAATATGTCCTGACTGCTCTCCACCAAGTAAATTCCCTGCACCACGAATTTCAAGGTCTTTCAGTGCAACTCGCATTCCCGAACCAAGTTCAGTATTTGTTGCAATAGTTTTCAATCTATCGAGCGCCACTTCGGTAAGAGGCTTATCTGCTGGATAAAGAAAATATGAATAACCTCTTTCGCGTCCACGTCCTACTCGACCTCTTAATTGATGGAGCTGCGAAAGACCGAAGTTTTCTGCATGTTCAACGATGAGAGTATTTGCATTTGGAATATCGAGACCGCTTTCGACAATTGTTGTGCAGACCAATATGTCGAAATCGCGATTCCAAAAACCAAGAATGACATCTTCTAATTCATTCTCACTCATTTGACCATGAGCTACTCGAATTCGCGCTTCTGGGACTAACTCTTTGAGATGTAGAGCAGTTCTATCAATACTCTCAACTCGATTATGGAGATAGAAAATTTGTCCGTCTCGGAGAAGTTCGCGGTGAATTGCAGCTTTAATTTGCGCTTCATCTGCCGGACCAACATAGGTCAAAATTGGATGGCGCTCTTCGGGTGGGGTTGTAATGGTAGACATCTCTCGAATGCCGGTAACTGCCATCTCGAGCGTACGAGGAATAGGGGTCGCAGACATGGCCAAAACATCAACTGTCGTACGCATTTTCTTGAGGGATTCTTTCTGTTCTACTCCAAAGCGCTGCTCTTCATCAACAATTACGAGTCCCAGATCCTTGAAATTTACATCCTGTGAGAGCAATCGGTGGGTACCGATAATGACATCTACCGATCCTGCCTCAAGCTCTTTGAGAATGTCCTTACTCTCTTTCGCGGTATTAAACCTAGAAATTCCAGCAACGCGAATCGGAAATCCTGCATAACGTTCATCGAAGGTCTTTGAATGTTGCTGAACTAGCAGAGTTGTAGGAACAAGAACTGCGACTTGTTTGCCATCTTGAACGGCTTTAAATGCTGCCCGGATTGCAATCTCAGTTTTTCCATATCCCACATCTCCACAAATGATTCGATCCATTGGATATGGGCGTTCCATATCGCGCTTAACATCATCGATAGTAGAAAGTTGATCTGGAGTTTCGATATAAGAGAATGCATCTTCTAGCTCGCGTTGCCATGGCGTATCAGGTGAGAACGCGAAACCTGGCGCACTAGTACGCGCCGCATAGAGACGAATAAGTTCACCAGCAATTTGGCGAACTGCTTTGCGTGCTCGACCCTTTGCTTTCTGCCACTCCCCGCCACCTATTCGATGAATTGCCGGAGATTCGCCACCAACATACTTGCTCACTTGTTCGAGAGTGTCGGTTGGTACAAAAATTCGGTCACCAGGTTGGCCGCGCTTAGCTGGCGCATATTCAATTACTACATATTCTCGAGTAACTCCACCAACAGTTCGCTGTACAAGTTCTACATAACGTCCGATACCGTGTTGTTCATGAACAACGAAATCACCACTCTTAAGTTCGAGCGGATCGATTGCTTGTTTTCTCTTAGTCGGCATTCGTGCGCCATCTTTCGATGTCACCTTCGTGCCAGATAAGTCGCGTTCAGTTATAAAGAGCAACTCTCCATCTTCGCTCGCGAAACCATGTGAGAGTGTTGATTGAAATACGTGAATCGAACCTTTGGCTGGGATTGTATTGAGTGATGCTGAAAGCTGGACGGGTAAGTCAGCATCTCGAAAAATTCCGGCATATCTCTCGGCCATTCCATGGCCGGTAGCTGCAAAAAGCACAGTTTGGCGTTGATTGAGGCCATCGCTTAAGAGCAGACAGAGGCGCTCGACATTTCCGCGCATCGGCTCAATAGGCGTGAAATCAGTGAAGTAAGAAGCCTCATCCAGGTCACTTCCGAAAGAATTCAGTGCAAGGTGCGATAGTCCCCGCGCATTGAGTTCACCGAAGATCGAATCCCAGTCAATGTAGGTGATTGAGTCAACTGGAAGCGGAGCTGCACCGCCAAGAGAAGCGCTCGACCACGACGCAGCAAGGAATTCTTCATTTGTTGCAATCAGATCTGCAGTGCGAGATCTGATGCGTTCTTCATCGATAAAGATAACTATCGTCCGCTTGTCCATGCGATCGAAGATTGTGTGGTGATTATCGGTAAGAAACGGAATTAAAGATTCCATGCCATCGACACTTATACCTTGCGCAATCTTCTCTAAAACTTCAATTGCTGCTGGGAAGCGGTTCTTAAGCTTCTCTGCCCGATCGCGAATAGCATCTGTAATCAGTAATTCACGACAAGGAATAATCTCTAACTTTCCAACTACCGGCTTGGTCGTTCTTTGATCCGCAATATCAAAGTAAGAGAGCTCCTCGATTTCATCACCAAAGAAATCAATTCGCACTGGGTAATCGGCGAGCGGTAAGAAGACATCGACGATTCCACCTCGGACTGCAAACTCCCCTCGTTTCTCAACGAGATCTGTCCGTGTGTACGAGAGGGCTGAGAAGTGCTGAACTAATTCCGTCAGAGAAAGTTCTTCACCAACTTCAATAGTGCGAAGCGGGGTCGAGGCAAGAGTCGCAATAAATCTATGAATGACGGCACGAATCGGTGCAACCACAATTGGATTGAGGCTCTGATCGATTACTTGAAGCGCACTGAGTGTCTGAATTCTTTGCGCGACTGTGTCACTTCGCGGACTCAAGCGTTCATGCGGAAGGGTCTCCCACGCTGGGAATTCGTAGACATGCTCATGCAGATTGCGCAGGTCCTCTGCGAGATCTTCTGCCCCGCGGCTGGAACTTGTTACGACGAGAACAGGGCGCTTTTGGCCCTGAAGAGCAATCAGGAATGGGTTTGCAGAGGAGGCAGCGATCACCCTTTGATGTTCGTTGATTGAGCCGGAAAGGTTGGCATCTGCAGCTAAATGAGAGAGCAATCCGTGCACTGCAGAACTCCTTTCAACGCGCCTATGCCCCACTTCAGATATGAAGGGGGGCTTGAATAATCCAATAGTAGCTCGGATGTGTACGTTTCGAATAATGAGATGTGACGTCTCAAAATGCCTCTTACAAGTGGGAGAATATGCGGGTGAGCTTAGGTGAAATTACTCAATCTGCGATTACCGGCGATGATGCATCGTTGCGCAGTGATGTGCGACGCCTTGGAGATCTCCTAGGAGAATCGCTCGTTCGTCAAGAAGGACCTGCCATGCTTGAGCTTGTAGAAAAGGTTCGCAAAGCAGTCCGTGACAATCAAGAAGATGCAATCTTAGAAAATATCACTGATGAAGAGGCAGTCGCTCTGGTGCGAGCATTTAGTACTTATTTCCACCTCGCGAATATTGCAGAGCAAGTGCACCGCTCTCGCTTAATTGCTGCATCACGAAGAGATGGAAAATCTTGGCTTGCTCAAGCTGTCGATAAAATTATCGAAGCGCAGAAGAATCCAGTACTTGGACATGAATTCACTCAAGAAGATATTCAAAAGTGGGTTACAGAACTTCAGGTAAGACCTGTCTTTACTGCTCACCCAACTGAAGCGGCGCGACGTTCGATTTTAGGAAAGCTTGCTGAGATTTCAAAGCTGCTTGATTTACCAATAGGTGCAACACAGAACGAGCGTTTAGCAGAGAGCGTTGATTTACTCTGGCAGACAGATGAACTTCGCCTCGATCGTCCCGAACCCCTTGATGAAGCAATGAATGCTCTTTATTACCTCGATGATCTTGCAAAGCAGACTGTTCCAGAAGTTCTCAATGACTTTGCTCGCGAACTTAAGCGAATCAACATTGATCTTCCAGTAACAGCCCGTCCGCTTACCTTCGGTACCTGGATTGGCGGTGACCGTGACGGAAATCCAAATATCACGCCACAGGTAACAGAGGATGCGGTAATTCTTCAAGTGGGTCACGCTATTCGCGTCACGATTACCGCGATGGACCGCCTGCGCCAAATGCTCTCAGTCTCGACACGAATTGCGGGCGCAACCCCGGAACTCTCTGCCTCAGTCGAAGAAGACCTTAAGCACATTCCAGAGTTTGAACACCGCTTCCTGCGTCTGAATACTCAAGAGCCTTATCGACTAAAGGCGACCGCGATTGTTCACCGTTTAGCTTTTACGCGAGACCGTCATGCCTCTGGAGGACCACATGTACCAGGTCGTGACTATAAGAACACTGCAGAGCTTCTCGCTGATTTAACTTTGATGCGCGATTCTCTCTTTGCCCATCGTGGAGAGTTAATTGCAACAGGCTTACTAGAGCGCACTATCCGCACGGTAGCCGCCTTCGGCTTGACTCATGCAACTCTTGATATCCGTGAGCACTCAGATGCGCACCATAGAGTTTTGAGTAACTACTTTGGAGATGGCTACCTCGGAAGCTCTCATGATGAGAAATTTGAAATCCTGATTGGCGAACTAGCAAACGGAGTAAAGCGCACAGCTTCTGCTTTAGACGCCCAAGATGCAAAGACATTTAACACCTTTGTCACAGTTGGAGATCTCATTGAGCGCTTCGGTCCTGAAGTTATCGAGACCTATATTGTTTCGATGACAAAGGGTGCCGATGACCTGATCGCTGCAACTCTGCTTGGTAAATATGCAGGCCTTGTCGATATCGATAAGCGAATCGCTAAAGTTGGATTTGCACCACTTCTAGAA
>WLPB01000086.1 GCA_009698975.1 Actinomycetota bacterium
TGGTGATATCTCGTGTCATATTAATTCGACCTCTCCGTCGTTAGAGTCCATTGTGCTCCTTCCTTTCGAGATGTCCATCTCCTACACTCTGACAATGGCTGAAATCACAACGCAGGTCCTCTCCGAGACGCTCGATCAGGTATTGATTATCCGATTTAACCGCCCCGAGAAGATGAATGCGCTCACCAAGGATATGTACGCAGAGTTAACCCGATTGCTCAATGACGCGAACGGCGATTTTGGTATTAGAGCGGTTGTGCTGAGCTCGGTGGGAGATCACTTCACATCGGGTAACGACATTATGGATTTCATGAACAATCCTCCTACTTCGGAGGATTCAGCAGTTGCTGCATTTCTAGGCTCGCTCCTTAATTTCACTAAGCCACTCATCGCCTCAGTTAAGGGCCACGCTGTGGGCGTTGGTACAACGATGCTTCTCCACTGTGACATCGTGATTGCATCAGATACCGCAAAGTTCTCAATGCCATTTACCTCTCTTGGACTAGTTCCCGAAGCTGGCTCATCGATGCTCTTTCCCGCACTCGTCGGTCACCAACGCGCGGCTAAGATTTTCCTTACTGGCGAAGAGTTTTCTCCGCAGTATGCGCAAGAAATCGGCTTGGTCGCTGAAGTTATATCGGATTCAGAGCATGAAGCTATTGCGATTGCAAAGGTAATTGCTGAGCAGCCTCCGACAGCAGTACTCAATACCAAGGCCCTCATGAAAGCTAGCCGTCATGATGCGGTAGCTGCCGTCATGCAGGCAGAATTTCAAATATTTGCATTAGCCTTAGAGTCAGAAGAATTTGCAGATGCCGTGATGAAAAAAATGTCAAAGAGGAGCAAGTAAATGTCACTAGCCGGAAAACGTATCTTCATCACTGGAGGATCTCGAGGAATAGGTCTTGCTATTGCTTTACGCGCTGCGCGCGATGGAGCATCGATTGCAATTGCAGCAAAGACTGCAGACCCAAATCCTAAGCTACCTGGAACAATTTTTTCTGCCGCCGAGGAGATTCGTGCAGCCGGGGGAGTAGCCCTTCCGATTCAATGCGACATTCGCGATGAGAATCAGATCGAAGCTGCTATTCGCCAGACTTCGCAAGAATTTGGCGGAATCGATATTTTGATTAACAATGCCAGCGCCATCAATCTCACCAAAACTGAAGTAACGCCAGCTAAACGATTTGACCTAATGTTTGATGTCAACGTTCGCGGCACATTCTTAACTTCACAAGCTGCCATACCGCATCTACGGGAATCAGCAGAGCAGGGCCGTAATCCTCATATCCTCACTCTTTCGCCGCCACTTTCGATGAAGTCAAAGTGGTTCAAAAATCATGTTGCTTACACAATGGCTAAGTACGGCATGAGTATGTGCGTGCTTGGCATGGCCGATGAATTTAAACGCGATGGCATCGCTGTCAACGCGCTCTGGCCACGCACAGCAATCGATACTGCAGCCCTTGCGATGATTCCGGGAATTGATACAGCTGCCTGCCGTACCCCAGAAATCTTGGCAGATGCCGCGTACATCATTCTCAATCGTGATTCTAGGGAAGCTTCTGGAAACTTCTATGTTGATGATGAAGTCCTGGCGAGTGAGGGAATCACCGATCTGGAAAAGTATTCAGTAGTACCAGGTACTAAAGATTTCTTACTCGACTTCTTCCTGGATTAAGTCTCTCCGCACACTTCTATAGGCGGCTTAAACCTCGTTCTGCTTCACGCACTGCAACCCGGTCCAAATCTGGGTGGTCCTTGAGAAACTTCTGGACTGCACTGGGGTTTACTCGAGCAATATCTCGCAACGCCCAACCAATCGCTTTTACTATAAAGAACTCTTTTGATTCTGAGTGATCATCGCAGTATCCAAGTACTAACTTCACATCAGTCTCGTACTTGCGCCCTCGCTGATGTTGAATAGCTGCGCGATTGAGCCATATGTTTTCGGATTTATTCCATTTCTCCATTAACTTCTCGCACCCATACTTATCTGTCAGGGGAGAGATAGCTACGCTACCGAGTCCATCGACCGTGTCCCACCATGACTTATGGGTGATCAGGTATTCGACATGCGCCTGTAAGAAATTCTTGTCTACGACGCCGATATGAATATCAATCAAATCATTGGCAGCATATTGGAATTCCCGTTCATCCATCTTCCAAAGCGCTCTTGAAGTCATTCCCAGGTCAGCGGAAGTTGGAACCTTTAACTCTCTGGCAATCTTCTTAACCAGAACGCGTCGCTCTGGAGTAGCGACTCCTATAAACGGGGCTATATCTTTCATGTAAGCCTGTGCGCCAATCGCGCGCTTGCGATCTCCAATTTTAAAGAGCGACTTCGATAGAGAGTTAGTGAAATCTTCTTCGTAGCTCACGGAACGCATTCTATCTTTTCCTCCATAATGAACGACCAGATATGTGAAGCTATCGTTTCCTAATCGAATGTTTAGCGTGAATTTGCCCTCATAATCTGCTGCTATAAAACACTTAAGGAGCACATATGAGGAATACGAAGCAGCTAAGAAGAAATTCCGTAATTGGTATCCTGGTAAGCGTGGGGGTGTTAGGAGCGAATAGCGCCCAAGCGTTCGATTGGTCTGAGACCCCACGTGTTATCGGTACCGTCGTCGGCGGAGGTATAGGCGGTGCAATAGGTTCATTCTCAACAAACCCATTTGTTGTGGGAGCAACAGGGGCACTGGGTTCCATTGTGGGAGCAGAAGCCGGAGTCTATGTGGCTGAGAATCCGAAGAAGAGTGTAAAGATCGCTTCGGTAGCAGCATCCAGCCCATCAGGCTGGATGAGCCAAGGAGTAAGTCTGGGCATCTCTAAGGGCGTCTCTTTTATTAAGGGACTCTTCTCCTAGTGGATTCCTTGATTTCACTTCTTGACTAGCGCCCATCCTTTTGGGCACTTCACCTGAGATGTTTTGAAAATTTTCTTTGAACTTCCTTTTTTACAGGTGTAGGTCTTCAGCGTCTTTACGCCCTTAACAACGATGTTGGGCGCGCTGTAATGGAAACCATATGCGTGAATGAGCAGCGACTTTCCCTTAATTGAAACGGTTGTAGTGGCAATCTGAGGAGTGCCATCGCTATCAGTGACACTGATTTCAACTTTTGGCGACTTAGTAAGCGTATTGTTGGTGAACTTGCAGTCAATCCAGGCCAAGGGAATCTCTGCCAGAAAGTACCCAACATTCTGACTTCCATCAGCCTTAAAGTGCGGCGCTGCGACGTTGAAAAACAGTGTTGAGGCATCTGACATAGATGGCATTCCGGTACTAGATGAGTTACTTGATGTCACCGTGTAACCAAATTCAGAGCAGGTCGTATCAAATGCGGATCCGCTCGGAATATCGCTCAGGTGATCTAAGCGCCAATATAACGCTGGTCGATCCTCATCCGCTCGTGTTGTGTCACTATTCGGACCATATAACTCTGCATACTTTGCTTGATCCGCGAAAACAGATTGGAATGTTTTCGAACCGGAGAATTTCCATTCTCGCCCACCAGAAATTATCTTCACGGAAGCCTTAGCGCCTCTAGCAAACATCGAAATATCTTGAGGCTTGAGCCAGCTAGTGCGTAGCGTTATTGTGAAGTAATCCTTCATATCAACGTTCTCGAGGTTGCCCCAAATGTGTGCATCGAGCACTGGGATACCAACACCCACCCGCTTATTGATATTCCACACTGATGGCGGAGTTAGTTCGACGTCACCATTTACCGTGATATTTGGACCGTTGTTAGAGCCCGAGTGATAGCTCCATGTCATATATCCTGAATCATTGCTAAGCCCATTTTCACCTAAAGTCATCACTCCGTTGATCCGATTATGAGTGGCTAGCTCGCTTGTTCCATCTGGATGTTCGACTAGTAATGAGACCACACAATCGAGATCACTTGCGGTGGTGCAATAGTCGAGGTCGCTTGTAACAGGAATTTCTGGGTCTACCAGTGCGGTTGCCAGGGGAGAGTTAGGTACTAGAAGGGAAAACAGAAGCACGGTTGATGCAATTAGCACCTTGAATGTGAGAGGACTTCGCATTGTAGAACTATAGGCAATCGGCGATTTCTGAGCTTGATTAGACCGGTCAATATTCGAAGCCTCAGAGATTAGGAATGTGGGGTGCTCTGAAGAGTGAAAGTTTGAACAGAGGAGGAGATGGCGGTAGGTGTATCAAAGGAGATGGTAAATGATCCAGATGGAGGGTTAGAAACACTGGTAACTGTTGTTCCGGCAGAGTTACTTCCTTGGACGAAACCCGCACCACTGGCGTAGACCGTCGCCGAGGTGGATGAAGTGTTGAAGAGCGCAATTGCCCGTGAAGCAGAAGGAAAAGGACTCTGACTTACCGATATCGGAGAACCGTTAACCTTATTGATCGTGATGTTGCTCCCAGAGGTGTCGTTCAAAAATGAGGCTCCAGATGGCGTTTCCAATAGAAGTTGGGTACCCGGAATGTTTGAGAGCATGGTTGTCGACGGCGTGAAGTTGGAGGTGTATACAGCGGTACCGATAACGTATCGGAAATCACTTATGTATCCATTGAAGAACTCGTTGTATGTCAAAAAGCTTTTTGCACCTATCGCCAGGCTCGTACTGGTGCTGCCTGAAAAGTTGAAGGGGCTGCCGATAGCAGTTCCATTGAGATACACAGTCCAAACGGTAGTTCCACTTCTTACTATCGCAATATGGTTCCATTTGTTTTGCAGAAATGTGCCAGTTGTACGAAGCATGAAAGAGCTACCAACCGAAATCGTAATTCCGCCACCTTCGAGCGAGACATCCATTCCATCAGCACCGCCTGAGTTAGTGCGGGTCTGCATCATTCCCTGTGTCGCAGGCGAGGCGGATGTATTGTAAAACCACCACTCGTAAGTCGTGGATGTCGTGCCTGGCGCAGCAACTGTTGCAATCAGATATGGACTAGAAAGGCCGATGTTGGTAAAACCGATACTCCCGTTGGGAGCGGCCGGGGCGCTGTAAGATCCTAAAACGAAATCACTCCCTATGCATTGTGTCGGAATATTCGACACTGTTACCGACTTAACCAAGTAATTCGTCCCATCAAAGATATTTGTAGGCTTAATCGAGAGACTGTTACTTCCAGAACATGCAGTTGTTGTCAGAAAGCCCTGACCAAATTCTGTAGATCCCGAGTTAGTTAAGGAAATATTCGAAGCTACTGTCGTTCCAGTGACA
>WLPB01000087.1 GCA_009698975.1 Actinomycetota bacterium
AATCACTTTCTTTGGTGTTGCTCCGGCAAGTTCGGCGATGATATCTGGATGGGCAAGGGCTGCCGCCTCGAAGTCCGCATCTGAAATTGCAGGCGAAACATTGATGCGCCCCTTGATTTTGCCGTTGATCTGAATGACCGCTTCTACCTCATCTGCAACAAGGAGTGCTGGGTTAACTTCTGGCCAACCTGCTGTAGCAATCGCTGGCTTATGGCCAAGTCGTTCCCACATCTCTTCAGCGGTAAATGGCGCAACGAGAGAGAGCATGATGGCAATTGCTTCGACTGCTTCACGCACTGCCGGATCGCCAGCGCCACATCCTGAATCAACAGCTTTGCGCGTTGCATTAACGAGCTCCATCACACGAGCGATAGCAACGTTAAATCGGAAAGATTCGACTGCAAATCCTGCGTCGTGAAGCGCCTTATGTGTCGCTTTGCGAAGGGTGAGATCTCCTGTTGAGAAGTCAACACCGACTGCAGATGAGACATCTCCAGATAAGCGCCACGCACGACTAAGGAATTTAACTGATCCCGATGGCGATACATCAGACCAATCCACATCATCTTCTGGTGGTCCAGCGAATACAAGTGAGAGACGAATTGCGTCAACGCCATGCTTTTCTAGCTCATCAGAGAGTTTGACTAGATTTCCACGAGACTTGGACATCGCAGAACCATCCATCAAGACCATTCCTTGATTGAGCAAGCGAGTAAATGGCTCGTTAAATCCGAGCATCCCCATATCGTTGAGGACCTTTGTAAAGAATCGTGAGTAGAGCAAGTGCAAAATTGCGTGAGTCACGCCGCCGACATATTGGTCAACTGGTAACCAGGTATCGATTTCATTGCGTGAGAACGGTTCGTCATGATTTGTTGAAGATGGATAACGCAGGTAATACCAAGAAGAATCAACGAAAGTATCCATCGTGTCTGAGTCGCGAAGTGCTGGTGCGCCACATGATGGACAAGGTGTATTCACCCAATCAGTTGCTGCAGCAAGTGGCGACTGCCCCTTGGGCTTGAGGTCGATATCTTTTGCATCAGGGAGAGTTAGCGGTAACTGATCTGCAGGAACGGGTACTTCGCCACACTTTTCACAGTGAACAATAGGAATCGGTGTGCCCCAGAAGCGTTGACGAGAGACTAGCCAATCGCGAAGGCGATAGTTGCGTGCAGATTTTCCAAGACCTTTAGCTTCGAGTTCGGCTGTAATTGCAGCAACTGCAGCATCTTTTGAGAGTCCGTTGAGTGAACCTGAATTAATAAGTTTTCCATCGCCTACGGTTGCAACTCCTGATGTTGCTGGATCTTCTTCCTCTGATTGAACGACGACACGAACTGGCAAGCCCATCGCACGTGCAAAATCTAGGTCGCGTTGATCATGAGCCGGAACAGCCATGATTGCGCCGGTTCCGTAATCTGCGAGTACATAATCTGAGGCCCAGATAGGTAGCTTCTCGCCATTTACTGGGTTGATTGCAAAACGCTTAAGGTCGATACCTGACTTAGGGCGGTCAGTTGCAAGGCGATCTATATCTGATGCTGCCTTTACTGACTCGAGATAAGAATTGAATTGTGACTCGACTTCACCACCCGCAACAAGTTCGGCAGCAAGTGCTGAGTCGACTGCAACCACCATAAATGTTGCGCCGTATAAAGTATCTGGACGAGTCGTATAAATCGTGACAGGAGTTTCGCGACCTTCAATATCAAATTGAACGTTGGCACCTTGTGAGCGACCAATCCAATTACGCTGCATCTGCAGAACTTTTTCAGGCCATTTACCCTCGAGCTGTGCCATGTCATCAAGAAGGCGATCTGCGTAATCAGTGATCTTGAAATACCACTGATTGAGCTTCTTCTTTGTAACGGCGCTATCGCAACGCTCGCACAAACCAGCTACTACCTGCTCGTTTGCAAGTACGGTCTGACATCCGGGGCACCAGTTAACGGCAGAATCTTTACGGTAAGCCAAACCACGCTTATGAAGTTCGATAAACAACCATTGGTTCCACTTGTAGTACTCAGGGTCGCATGTGTTAAATACTCGATCCCAATCGAATGAACATGCATAGCGGCGCATTGAAGATTTCTGCACCGCGATGTTCTCGTAGGTCCAATCGCGCGGATCAGCATTGCGCTTGATAGCGGCATTTTCTGCCGGAAGTCCAAATGCATCCCAGCCAATTGGATGCATGACGTTGAAACCCTTTTGAATCCAATAACGAGCGATTACATCGCCAAGTGCATACGCCTCTGCGTGGCCCATGTGAAGGTCACCCGATGGATAAGGAAACATATCGAGCACATACTTCTTGGGACGAGAATCGTCAGCGCGCCCTGATTTAAAGGGTTCGAGCTTGTCCCAAATTGGAAGCCACTTCTCTTGCACGTAGGCAAAATCGTATGCCGCGTGCTCTGTAGATTCTGTGGTCATGTGTGAATCTTAACTTATACAAATGATTCGATTTTCATCGAATGCCGTGGAGATAAGGGGAATCGAACCCCTAACCTCTTCCATGCCATGGAAGCGCGCTACCAATTGCGCCATATCCCCTAGTTATCAATCAAGACCATCACATAACCTTCGGTCATTGCTGGTCTCAGCAAATATTACCGTATTGAATCAGGGATAACAGACCCACTGTCTTGCCCCAGCACTGGCTCAGGGATAGATCCGGCATTATGTTCTGTCAGCAACCAGCCTTTTGGAGAATGCGAAAGAACAGACCACGAGGCGTTAGAGAGCCCGCCAATTTTTGACCACATTGGAATTGGTAACTCGAGATAAGTACCGATCAGGGTGCGCGCAGTTCCGCCGTGAGTTGCAACGATCAGTATCTGATTATCTTTTCCGGCGAGATACTCATCGATTGCAGCTTTGGCACGAGCACCAACTTCACTGCGACGTTCTCCTGTTGTTCCTGCCGGATTGTCACCGCCCATCGACCACTCGCGTAAATTATCAAGGTCATACTCGCGGATGGCGTCGCCAGTGAGGCCTTCCCATTCGCCGCAATTGGTTTCGCGAAGACGGGCATCGATAGCAATTTCGTGTCCTGAAAGATCAGCGAGTGCTTGTGCAGTTTTACGGGCACGATTTAAGTCACTTGAAAGAATGGCAGTCGGCTTCATATCAACAACGAGACGCGCAGCATGTGTTGCTTGATATTCGCCCACGGCATTGAGTGGAATATCGGTGTGGCCCTGAAACTTGTTCGCTACATTCCAATCGGTCTGACCATGACGCCATAAGACAATAGTGTTAGCCATTGCTTGCCTCATCTTCTGGCCCTGCTTCCTTGATGTGCAAAGGAATTATTGGGCAATCATTCCAGAGGCGATCAATCATGTAATAGCTGCGAAGATTTTGGCTTTGAATATGAACCACGAGATCTGAGTAATCAAGTAAGGCCCACTCTTCGCTGATTTCGCGGCGGAGTGGCTTATCTCCAGCAAGACGCAACTTCTCTTCCACCCAGTCAGAGATTGCAGAAACTTGGCGAACGTTTGCAGCCGTTACGATTAAGAAAACTTCAGAGAGAACTGCTTGTTCTGAGAGATCCAGTGCGACCATCTCTGTTCCGAATTTATCTGCAGCGGCTTGGGCAGCGATCTGTGTGTGAGCGATAACGCTGGCGCTAGCTGACATAGAGGTTGTTCTCCTTGATGAATTGGGCAACAGATGGGCAAATGCCATCTGAGGTGTGTGAGCGTACCTGAGTTGCAGAGATATCAATTGCATCGATATCTCGCGCTAAATCATGGGTAGAACCTGGGCGATCGATGATTTCGAGCGTGACCATCTTTAACAGCTCATCTACTCGGTGCCATTGATCAATCTTTTCTGCAGCATCGCTTCCGACAATCAGGACCAACTCAGCTTCAGGATATGTCTGCGCAACAGCTTCAACGGTATCGATTGTGTAGCTCGGACCCATTCGCAAAATTTCTATCGGATTTACTTCAACCTTGCTTCGAATATCGTCAGGTAATTCGTTGATTGCTAACTGACACATAGTGCGACGTTGCGCACCTGTTGCTTGCGGTGCTTGATCACGCAGTCGAGGCTCTCCTGCAGGAATAACTAGGAGGCGGTCAACGATGTTTCGAATAAGAAGCTCTGTGATGAGATGGGTATGGCCAATATGTATCGGATCAAAGGTTCCGCCATAGAGGCCTAAGCGCATTGTTAAATTACTTATCTAGGCGAAGTACGAGGTAGAGCAGAAAACCAAAGATTACGAATGTGACAATTCCGAAGGCTTCTGGAGAGATAGGCAGCTCACGGGTTACTTCATTGAGATATGCAGACATGGGTGAAGGTTACTACTTTCCATTGAGAAGCTCTAAGAATTGAGCCTCATTGATAACTGTGACGCCTAACTCTTGCGCCTTGGCAAACTTCGAGCCTGGGTCGCTGCCGACCAAAACATAATCGGTCTTCTTTGAAACCGAAGAAGATGGCTTACCACCATGGGCTGTGATTGCCTCAGCGATGGAATCACGAGTGAAGTTCTCGAGGCCACCGGTGACAACTATTGTCAGGCCAGCAAGAGTCTGTGGCTTCGTCTCGCCAAGTACATTCTTCATGGCGACACCTGCCTTCGACCATTTACTTACAATCTCTTGATGCCAATCAACAGCAAACCATTCGACGATTGATTCAGCGATAACAGCGCCGACTCCATCAATATCGGCTAACTCTTCAACGCTCGCCTTAGATATTGCATCCATGGAACCAAGCCGTACCGCAAGGGCTTGTGCAGATGTCGGACCAACATGGCGAATAGAGAGCGCAACTATTGTGCGCCAGAGTGGTCGGTTCTTCGCAACTTCTAACGCTGCAAGTAGCTTCTCAACATTTTTTCCTGGTGTTCCATCTTTCTTTGTGAAAAATTCGGACTTCGCCAATTTTGCTTCGGTCAGATCGAAGAGATCTCCCTCATCTTCAATTACTTTATCCGCCAGCAACGCGACAGCTGCTTCAAGGCCTAAGACATCAATATCGAGTGCAGCACGAGAGCCGATATAGTAAATACGCTCCCGTAATTGTGCGGGGCAATTGCGTTGATTGGTGCAACGGATATCAACATCGCCCACAGTGATTGCCTTAAGAGCGGACCCACATTCGGGGCAAGTAGTCGGCATGACAAATTTCTTTTCACTA
>WLPB01000088.1 GCA_009698975.1 Actinomycetota bacterium
CTCTCTATTTTTTCTGCCGATGGTGCTTCTAATTTTCTCGTTGGAAATTGGTAGTACTGGGTCGCGCGAACTCGACAGGCGCTCACCCATAAAATTGTGGAACCGAGGAGATGGGCTGCAACTAAGAGTTGCGGTACTCCTTGAAGATATTGGATATAACCAATCAGACCTTGCGCCAAACAGATAGCTAAGAAGATGAAAACCGATCTCTGCAGAACGTCATCTGATTTCGTAACCGCTCGGTAGATAATCGCGAGAGTCAGCAGAATGAGTGCAATGACCAAGAACCCATGGATTGCTGCAAGAATTGGAATTGGCGCTTCTACGCGTTGAGCTTTTACATCTCCCGCATGGGGACCGGCACCGGTCAACATAGTTCCGGCAACGATGACAGCAAATGTCAGGCCCGTATGTAAGACCAACAGAGGTGAAGTTTTAGGTGTAACGATTCTTGGCCTGTTAATCCTTGTCAGAAGTGCGTAAGCCGCAGCAATGAGCAGAGTTGAAAGGAGAAAATGAGAAGCGACTGAATATGGATTCAAATGTGTTTTGACTGTAATTCCACCAAGGATGACTTGAGCGAAAATTCCACCGATCTGCGAAAGAGCGAGAAGTTGTAAATCTTTACGATGCGTTTTGATTACGAGGATAAGAACTAACAAGGCTGAGATGCCGAGTGCAAATGTCAGTGTTCGGTTGCCAAATTCGATCCATGCGTGGAAAGCTCCCTCTGCCTGCCCAGGGACTGGTTTGTAAGAACCGGTCGTGCACTCAGGCCAGGTGGGACACCCCATTCCAGACTCGGTCAGGCGCACGACTCCACCTGTAAGAACGAGCAAAGCCTGCAAGGTGAGCAGGATTCGCGCCGCGGGAGTAAGTAGTCGCTGGGCCATAGCTCATAGCCTAGCGAGCGGGATGAGCTCAGGGCGCGCGCCAAGTAGCGGGGCGAGTTGAATTACGACACAATACTGTTGTGAAATTAGACGAGCTCAGCACCCGAGACGCGGTGGCTCGCTCTGTCCTCGAAAACGGGCCTTCGACCGCAGTTGTTATCGGTCAGCGATTGGGTCTGACGCCTGCCGGCGTTCGCAGACACCTCGACCTTCTTATCGAAGATGGAGTTCTAGAGGCGAAAGAGCCTCACATCGCCTTAAGTCGCGGTCGCGGTCGACCTTCAAAGGTTTTTGTCATGACAGACCAAGGTCGCGAGAAGTTTGAGCATTCATATGACGATTTAGCTGTCGCTGCTCTTAAATTTATCTCAGCACGATCTGGCGCTCATCTTGTGGGTGAATTTGCGCAATCTCGCGCAGATGAGATTGGTCGAAAAGCAACGGTTGCACTCAAGACTGCGAAGAATAAGAATGAAACGCTCGCCTCATTCCTGACTGAACAGGGATATGCAGCGACGGTCCATGACCGTGGCGTGGGCGTAGAGCTTTGCCAACATCACTGTCCAATCGCACACGTTGCCGCTGAATTTCCGCAGCTCTGTGAAGCTGAGACAGAACTCTTCTCACAACTCCTCGGAACGCATGTCCAACGCCTAGCAACGATTGCACATGGCGATGGAGTCTGCACAACTTTTATTCCAAAAAGTTCAATCTCTAAGAAATCCCACACACTAACGTCTGGAAAGGCGCAATCATGACAACTGCACACCCAGAACTCGATGGACTCGGCAATTACGAATACGGCTGGTCTGACGGTAACGATGCTGGTACAAATGCAAAGCGTGGTCTCAGTGAAGAGGTTGTGCGCGACATTAGTTCTAAGAAGTCAGAGCCACAGTGGATGTTAGATCTACGCCTCAAAGGTCTTGCGCTCTTTGATAAGAAGCCTATGCCTGCGTGGGGATCAGACTTAACTGGAATTTTCTTTGACACCATCAAGTACTTTGTGCGTTCAACAGAGAAGCAAGCTACAACGTGGGATGACCTACCGGAGGAAATCAAGAATACTTATGATCGTCTCGGTATTCCTGAAGCAGAGAAGCAGCGCCTGGTCTCTGGTGTTGCGGCGCAATACGAGTCTGAGGTTGTCTACCACTCAATTCGTGAAGATCTCGAGGCGCAGGGCGTCATCTTTCTTGATACAGATTCAGCCCTCAAACAACACCCAGAACTCTTCAAAGAATATTTCGCAACTGTAATTCCAGTGGGGGATAACAAGTTTGCTGCACTCAATACATCTGTCTGGTCTGGCGGTTCATTTATTTATGTTCCAAAGGGCGTTCATGTTGATATTCCTTTGCAGGCATATTTCCGCATCAATACCGAGAATATGGGTCAGTTCGAGCGCACATTAATTATCGCGGATGAAGATTCATACATCCATTATGTAGAAGGTTGTACTGCGCCAATTTACAAATCTGATTCACTGCACTCAGCTGTAGTTGAAATTATCGTGAAGAAGGGCGCACGCGTGCGCTACACGACGATTCAGAACTGGTCTAACAATGTTTACAACCTTGTTACCAAGCGCGCAATCTGTGAAGAAGGCGCGACGATGGAATGGGTTGACGGAAATATTGGTTCCAAGGTCACAATGAAGTATCCAGCGGTAATGTTGATGGGTCCTCATGCAAAGGGCGAAACACTTTCGCTCGCTTTTGCTGGTCCTGGTCAGCATCAGGATTCAGGAGCAAAGATGGTCCATGCTGCTCCGTACACATCATCTTCTGTAATCTCAAAGTCGGTGGCGCGTGGTGGCGGTCGTACCTCTTACCGTGGCCTTGTCCAGATCAACGAAGGTGCACACCATTCAGCGAGCACCGTTAAGTGCGATGCTCTTCTTGTAGACACCATCTCTCGTTCTGATACATATCCTTATGTTGATATCCGTGAAGATGATGTCTCAATGGGTCACGAGGCGACAGTCTCTAAGATTTCAGATGATCAGCTCTTCTATCTCATGTCGAGAGGTTTGACCGAAGATGAAGCGATGGCGATGATCGTTCGCGGATTTATCGAGCCAATCGCACGTGAACTGCCAATGGAGTATGCACTCGAACTCAACCGTTTGATTGAACTCCAAATGGAAGGGGCAGTTGGTTAATGAGCTCACTTCAATCAAATCTCTTGGAGAGCCATACTCCGACCGGACGGGAAGAGGCATGGCGCTTTACTCCTCTCAAACGTTTAGCTGGGTTACATAACGGAACAGCAGTTGTGGACCCACGCAATTCACTCGCTTTCGTCGGCAATCCGCCGGCGGGAGTCTCATTTACGAGAGGGACTGTCACTGCGGCATCGGCGAGTGAAGACTTAATCGTTAACCGTATTCGCAACTACACTTCGGAGGGAACAATCCTCGCCATCGAAAAGGATGTTGTTGTTACTGAGCCGCTTCACCTTATTCGTAGCGCCGGCACAACCGACACTGCTGAACTTTCGCGAGTTCAGATCGTCCTGGGAATGCATGCACAAGCGACCGTCGTTCTATCAAATAGTGGCGATACGCTCCTTGCAGAAGATCTCGAAGTCATCCTGGCTCCTGGATCAAAGCTCACCTTTATCTCACTTCAAGAGTGGGGAGCTAAGACTGTTTACGCAGCAACCCATAAAGCAGTGGTGGATCGCGATGCAACATTTAACGCTATCCACGTCACTGTTGGCGGAGATGTTGTGCGAATTCTTCCAAAGGTTGAGTTTGTCGGAAGTGGTTCCTCGGCAGATTTGCAAGGAGTTTATTTTGCGACTGAAGGTCAATTCTTTGAGCATCGCATGCATGTTGACCACGCGGTGCCACATGCAAAGTCCAATGTGAACTACAAGGGCGCACTTGCAGGTAAGGATGCTCATACCGTCTGGATTGGCGATGTTTACATTCGCGCTAATGCAGAAGGTACTGATACTTACGAGCTGAATCGCAATCTCATCCTCACCGACGGAGCCCGCGCAGACTCTGTTCCTAACCTTGAAATCGAAACTGGCGAAATTGTTGGTGCGGGGCACGCCTCAACAACTGGTCGCTTTGATGACGAACAGCTCTTCTACTTAATGTCTCGCGGAATTCAAGAGGCAGATGCACGCCGGTTAGTTGTTCGTGGCTTCTTTAATGAAGTTATCTCGCTCATCGGAAATGAAGATATCCAAGAGCGCCTTATGTCTCGTATCGATTCCGAACTCGAAAGAGCAGGAAAATAATGTCAGATCTTTCATACGCATCCCTGGCAGAGGGCAAGCCAGTCCTTATCGAAAAAGATGGCGAATCTATCTGCGTAACTCGCATCGGCGATGAAGTCTTTGCAATCGGAGATACCTGTAGTCACTCGGATGCCTCACTCTCAGAAGGTGACGTCACGGATTTCAAAATCGAATGTTGGCTTCACGGTGCAGAGTTCGATTTGCGTACCGGGGAGGCACTTACACCACCAGCTGTGATGCCGGTAAAAAAATATTCAGTAACCGTTGACGGAGACTCCGTCACGATAGAGAAGTAGTGGAGTCCACAATGAGTACATTAGAAATTCGCGGTCTTAAAGTCACCGTAGATACAGAGCAAGGCGAGAAGGAGATCCTCAAGGGAGTCGATCTCACAATTAAGTCTGGTGAAACACATGCAATCATGGGACCAAATGGATCAGGAAAGTCGACCCTGGCTTACTCAATTGCTGGACACCCAAAGTACAAAATCACCGGTGGAACCGTCACTCTCGATGGAGTGGATATTCTTGATATGACAGTTGATGAGCGCGCTAAGGCGGGACTCTTTCTCGCCATGCAGTACCCAGTTGAAGTTCCAGGAGTTTCAGTATCAAACTTCCTTCGTACGGCAGCTACCGCCCTTCGCGGTGAAGCTCCGAAGCTTCGCGAGTGGGTAGGCGAAGTAAAGGGTGCAATGGAAGCGCTCAACATGGATCCAGCTTTTGCAACAAGAAATGTTAACGAAGGTTTCTCTGGCGGCGAGAAGAAGCGTCACGAGATCATGCAGCTCGAACTTCTAAAACCAAAAATCGCAATCCTTGATGAGACAGACTCCGGTCTTGATGTCGATGCACTTCGCATCGTCTCTGAGGGAGTAGTTCGCGCAAAGGCAGCAAATAATCTAGGAGTATTGCTGATCACTCACTACACCCGAATCCTTCGTTATATCGAGCCAGATTTTGTGCATGTATTTGCAGCTGGTCGCGTTGTTGAACA
>WLPB01000089.1 GCA_009698975.1 Actinomycetota bacterium
ATTCGCTTATCTGCAAGACGACGATCGAGGATGAGCTCCATATTTCCAGTGCCCTTGAACTCTTCGAAGATCACTTCATCCATACGTGAACCTGTCTCAATGAGTGCAGTTGCAAGGATTGTGAGTGATCCACCATCTTCAATATTACGAGCAGCTCCGAAGAACTTCTTTGGTGGATACAGCGCAGCTGAATCCACACCACCAGATAAAATACGACCTGATGCAGGAGCAGCAATGTTGTAAGCACGTCCAAGACGAGTAATTGAGTCCAAGAGAACAACAACATCGTGGCCAAGTTCAACGAGACGCTTAGCGCGCTCAATGGCAAGCTCTGCAATCACTGTGTGATCTTCAGCAGGGCGATCGAATGTTGAAGCAATCACTTCACCCTTTACTGAGCGAGTCATATCCGTTACTTCTTCTGGACGCTCATCGACGAGTACAACCATCAAGTGAACTTCAGGATTATTAATTGAGATTGCATTTGCAATTGCCTGCAAGACCATTGTCTTACCAGCCTTTGGTGGCGCAACAATAAGTCCGCGCTGACCTTTTCCGATTGGTGCAATCAGGTCAATCACACGAGTAGTAAGAATTCCTGGCTCTGTCTCAAGGCGAAGACGCTCTTGTGGGTACAAAGGAACAAGCTTTCCAAACTCAACGCGTGGGACAGCCTCATCAACTGGAACACCGTTGACTGTCTCTAAAGTAATGAGTGGGTTGTACTTCTGGCGTTGCTCGCCCTCACGTGCCTGGCGAACCTGTCCTGTTACAACATCTCCCTTGCGAAGACCGTACTTGCGCACCTGTCCTTGAGAAACGTAGACATCGTTAGGTCCTGGCAAATAACCAGCGGTACGAATAAATGAGTAGTTATCGAGAATATCTACTAGGCCACCGACTGGGACGAGTACATCATCTTCACCGATAACAGGTTCGCGCTCTTCGCGAGCACCACGTTCGCTGCGATCACGGTTGCGGTCGCGCCCACGGTTGCGGTCGCGCCCACGGTTGCGATCACGGCCACGATCATTGCGATCGCCTCCGCGTGAATCATCATCGCCATCGCTATCGTTATTTGAATTCTCTTGAGTGTGTGAGCTCTCTGAGCTCTCTGGCTTATCGTTCTTTGGGGCACGCTTTGCATTGCGCGCTTCCCGGCGAGCTTCCCGCTCTGCCTTAGCTGCCTCACGGTTTGCTGCTTGAAGATCGGCAATCGAAGTCACGAGGAGATCTTTCTTAAGCTTTGATGCGCCTTCAATACCGAGTTGGGAGGCTACTTCCTTGAGTTGCGGAAGGGTCATTGCAGCAAGCTCTGCGTTGCTAGAACGTACAGGTTCTGTTGTCATTGATTTCTTTTCTTGAGTGTCTCTACAGGTAGAGAGGAGTTTTGGTTTTGTTACTTATGATTTACTGAATATTTTCGACCCTATGTAACCAGGCGAATCCAGCAACGGAACTATAGCAGGCTCGCTCCATGGGAGGCAATTTCAAGTGGATAAGCAACAAAGCCACTGCCGCCAGCTACTTTGAGCTCTTCTACTTCGCTTTGATCCCCAGTGTGAAGGGCCAGTACTGATGGGCCAGCTCCTGAGATAAAGGCGGCCACTCCTGCTGCTCGTAACTTATTGACGAGTGCAAAAGACTCCGGCATCGCATCTGCGCGATAGCTCTGATGTAAAAAATCCTCAGTTGCAATAAAGAGTAGGTCTGGACGCAAGGTCAACGCATGCCCTAAGAGCGCTGCATTAGTTGTGTTACGAACTGCATCTGCAAATGGAATCGACTCGGGAAGCATTTTGCGCGCTTTAGTTGTAGCCAAGTGCTTTTCGGGAACATAGGCAATCGCACGAATTCGAGTATCAACACTGAGATGTACAGAGTCTGCCTTCGTCTTTCCCTTTACTGAATGTGTCCAAGAAATTGTTGCACCGCCAAAGAGGGCGGCAGAGACATTATCCGGATGGCCTTCCATCTCATTTGCTAATGTGAGTAATTGCTTATCGTTCATCTTGTCTTCGCCGTTGAGTACAAGTGCGCGAGCGAGAACTAAGCCACCAACAATTGCACTCGCTGATGAACCAAGGCCACGTCCATGCGGAGTGACATTAAGTGCCCGTACTGCTAAACCTTTTGGTCGTCCACCCAAGAAATCAAATCCTTTATAAATTGCCTTAACAAGTAAGTTCTTATCGCTCTGTGGCAGGTGATCGCTGCCTTCTCCAGTGACATCAATATCTAGTAATACATCATCAAGGATTTGAGCAACATATCGATCGTGCATGGCGAGGGCTAAACCAAAGGCATCAAAACCTGGGCCGAGGTTTGCAGAAGTTGCCGGAACTTGAACCTGCATTGGTTTCGCTTTAAATGTTGGTTTTGCCATGTGTTACACCTTGCTCAATCCGAGCGCGGCAGCTGCTGCATCCGCGTTAACCGGAACAGTCACTGGATCTTTAGCGCCTTCAAGTGCCCAAGGAATATCTTTCAGGCCATTACCGGTGCAGGTAATAACAATCTTTTTACCGCGGGGAAGCTTTCCAGCGGCCTTATATTTAATGAGGCCCGCAAGGCCCGCAGCCGATGATGGCTCGCAGAAGATTCCTTCTTGGGCAGAGAGAATTCGGTATGCAGCAAGAATTTCTTCATCTGTTACAGAATCAATCAGACCGGCAGAATCATCGCGAGCTGCAATTGCTTGATCCCATGATGCTGGCTTACCAATTCGAATAGCAGTTGCAATTGTCTCTGGATTTTCAACTGGATGGCCAAGTACAAGGGGCGCTGAGCCTGCAGCTTGGAATCCCCACATCGCAGGCTTTTGAGTTGAGATCCCATCGGTGAAGTACTCGTTATAGCCCTTCCAATATGCAGTGATGTTTCCCGCGTTGCCAACTGGCAGCGTATGAATGTCTGGTGCATCGCCGAGTAAATCAACAACTTCAAAAGCGGCAGTCTTCTGTCCCTCGATGCGATATGGATTTACCGAGTTAACGAGTGAGACTGGATATTTCTCAGAAAGTTCGCGAGCAAGAACTAAACAATCGTCAAAGTTTCCATCAACCTGCAAGAGCGTTGCACCGTGTGCAACAGCTTGGGCAAGTTTGCCCATTGCAATTTTGCCTTGAGGAATTAAAACTGCCGGAACCATTCCAGCTTTAACAGCGTATGCCGCAGCCGATGCTGATGTATTTCCAGTCGAGGCGCAGATAACCGCCTTCGCTCCATCTTCGGCAGCCTTAGAAATTGCCATCGTCATTCCGCGATCTTTAAAAGATCCGGTTGGGTTGACGCCTTCAAATTTAATCCAGACTTCGTTATCTAACATCTCAGAGAGGTTGCATGCATAGATCAGTGGGGTTCCACCTTCACGCAATGAGACGATTGGCGTCTTCGCACTTACCGGCAAGCGATGACGATATTCCTCAATCACACCGCGCCACTGATGTGCGCCCTCTTTTTTACCTTTAGAGAAAATTCCCATTTAGGAGACCGCTCCCTCTACCCGAATCACGCTTGAGATTTGGCTGACGATGTCCATCTTCTTCAGCGAATCCACAGTTGATTTAAGTTCACCTTCTGTTGCAAGGTGAGTCACGATGATGAGCTCTGCATCATTGTTTCGGCCATTTTGATCTACGGTCTGAATAGAGACGCCGTGCTGAGCAAATACCTGTGCGATAGCGGCGAGAACACCTGGTTTATCTTGAACTTCTAGGCGGATAAGAAACTTAGTTTTTGTGCTCTCGATAGGTGCAATATCGCGATCTGCATAATCTGTTTCGCGCTGCCCCACTGAGTTGTGTGCAATATGTCGAGAAACAGCGAGTACATCTCCAAGAATTGCAGATGCAGTTGGTGCGCCACCTGCACCACGACCGTAAAACATAAGTGGTCCAGCGGATTCGGCTTCGACAAAGACAGCATTAAAAGCATCGCGAACAGATGCAAGTGGGTGAGCTGCTTCCAGCATTACCGGATGGACACGGACTGAAATTTCGTCAGCAGGAGTCAGCTCTGCAATTGCAAGTAACTTAATTACATAACCAAGTGATTTAGCTAGCTGCACATCTTCTAAAGTTATCTTAGAGATTCCTTCACGATAGACATCATCGACAGTAACTCGAGTGTGAAAAGCTAAACCAGAGAGGATTGCTGCCTTTGCTGCAGCATCAAAGCCCTCAATATCTGCAGTTGGATCTGCTTCGGCGTAACCTAAATCTTGCGCTTCTTTCAGAGCAACTGCAAACTCTTTATTCTCTTCATGCATCTTTGTGAGAATGTAATTCGTTGTTCCGTTGACAATACCCATGAGGCGCACCACGAAATCTCCGACGAGTGAATCACGCAATGGTCGAATAATTGGGATTGCACCGGCAACAGCTGCCTCATAGTAGATATCTTCGCCTTGTGCATACGCTGCAGTGAAGAGCTCTGCGCCATGGCTAGCCAAGAGAGCCTTATTTGCAGTCACAATTGATTTACGATTTTTGATTGCAAGGTGAGCTAACTCGCGCGCCGGCTCGATCCCGCCCATGACCTCAACGATCAAATCAATCTCTGGATCATTGACGATTGAGAAAGGATCGGTAGTAAAGAGTGCGGGATCGATTCCCTCATGCGGCTTAATTGTGCGCACAGCAATCTTGGCAAGTTCAATCTTGATGCCAGCACGAGTCGAAAGTTCAGCAGAATCTGCCAAAAGAAGGCGCGCAACTTCGCTACCTACTACCCCGCAACCGAGCATGCCGATGCGGACTGGTTTATCTGCAATTCTCATAGGGTGATTCTTTCACATCTCATCGACATCGAGAGCGAGTAAATCAGCCTCGTACTCTCGTCGGACAATCACGCGGGCGTGATTATTGCGCACAGCTACTACAGGAGGGCGCGGCATATGGTTGTAATTGCTCGCCATTGATCGCCCATATGCACCAGTGGCTGGAGTTGCAATCAAATCACCAGGTTTTACATCAGAAGGAAAATCAAGGTCAACAATAATGATGTCGCCGGTTTCGCAATGTTTGCCGACAAGGCGAGATTTAGCAAGAGGTGCAGATGAAGCACGCGATGCGAGAGCCGCAGAATACTCTGCCTGATAAAGACCAGTTCTTGCGTTATCGCTCATTCCGCCATC
>WLPB01000009.1 GCA_009698975.1 Actinomycetota bacterium
AATGAATTGATCAGTTGGATTAACAATCTGCGACGATGCGTAGGCGATGCCATCTGCATCAGGACCGATGTAAACCTTATAGCCATTATCTTGCGGCGGGTTATGGCTGGCTGTCACCATGATTCCGATATCAGCGCCGAGCGCCGAGGTTGCGAATGCTAAAACTGGAGTAGGAAGTGGACGGGGGAGTATAAAAACATCCATTCCAGCACCACTTAAAATCTCGGCGCTTTCAAATGTGTAATCCTCCGAGCCATATCTAGCATCTCGACCAATAACTACCTTCGTCATTCCGCGCTTCTTCATATAGTTGGCAAGACCAGACGCGGTACGCCCAACAACTGCGCGATTCATGCACGATGGACCTGCGCCAATTGGGCCTCGAAGTCCGGCAGTACCAAATTGAAGGAAGCCGTTAAAGAGAGGAGCCAGTGCGGCTTCATCGCGGGCATCGAGCAGACGTTGTAAGTGAGAGGCAGTAATTGGATCGGGATCATCGGCAATCCACGTTTGAACCTCTGCTATCAGCGCTGCATTCATTACTCCAGGTTACTAGCTTGAAGGAGATTAAACGAGCTTCGGAATAGTATTCATTAAGAGCTCGCCCATGCGAGATGCTGCAGCTTTTCCAGCAGCGATTACCTCTTCGTGATTGAGCTTCTCACCGGTCATTCCGGCAGCAGCGTTGGAGACGAGTGAGATTCCCAAAACTTCGGCACCTAGCGCATGCGCGGCAATTGCCTCCGGAACTGTAGACATTCCAACTAAATCTGCTCCCATTGTTCGCATCATGAGGATTTCTGCTGGTGTCTCGTATGTAGGACCGCGCCAATGAACGTAAACGCCCTCCTTGAGAGTTGGTTCAGCCGCTTTTACAATCTCGCGAATTCGTTTGCTATAAAGATCAGTGAGATCAACAAAAGTTGCACCTGATAGCGGAGAGGTTGCAGTCAGTGAAATATGATCACGAATCAAAACTGGCTCACCGACTTTGTATGCCGGATTTATCCCGCCACAAGCATTAGTCAGGATTACAACTTTGCACCCTGCCTTAACCGCTGTTCGAGCTCCATGGACTACAGGTTCGATTCCCTTTCCTTCATAGAGATGTGTGCGTCCTAAAAATACTAATACACGAATCTTCTTGCCATCGCCTTGAATTTCATATGAACGCACTTTGCCAGAATGACCTTCAACGGCAGGGGCAGCAAAGCCAGTAATTTCGTGAGAGTCACATTCGTAGGCAGGCGTTCCTAGCGCATCGACCGCAGTTACCCAACCAGAACCTAGAACAAGTGCCACATCATGTGTGGCAACGCCTGTTCGAGTTGCTATTTCAGTTGCAGCAATCGATGCGGCAGCAAGTGGGTCTGAGTAAAGAAGATCTGATGAAGTCATGCCTGAATAATGTCACAGAGAGTGGCTCCGCTTGTAACGCTCTCACCTACAACGGCCTTGAGATTGGTAACAATGCCGCTCTTATGAGCGTTCAGGGGCTGCTCCATTTTCATCGCCTCTAGAACAATGATGAGATCTCCCACTTCAACCTGCTGGCCTTCTTGAACTGCAACTTTAACAATCGTTCCCTGCATGGGACTAGCAAGGCCATCTCCCGAAGCGCCTCCTGCATTAGCCTCTTTGCTTCGGTGGCGTTTTACAACAGGTTCAGGTGCATGAAGGAGAACTTCAAATCGCTTGCCATTAACCTCGGCAACGAGCTTGCCGGCAGCAGCTCTACTCTGTAATTCCAGCGCTCCGCCGTCGAAAGCCGCTATCTCATTTACAAATTCATTTTCGATGTAACTGGTGTAGACCTTGAAATCTTCTGTGAATTTCGGATCTTCCACTATGGCACGATGAAAGGGGAGAGCAGTTGCTAGTCCTTGAATCTCAAATTCAGCGAGAGCTCTACGAGATCTCTCGATTGCCTCTTTACGAGTTGCGCCAGTGACAATTAACTTTGCTAGAAGCGAGTCGAAGTTTCCACCAATGTCATCGCCTTTACGGAATCCAGCATCAACGCGCACTCCAGGTCCGGTTGGAATCTTCCACTCAGTAATTCTTCCTGGAGCCGGCAAGAATGAACGCCCCGGATCTTCGCCATTGATTCTAAATTCGATGGAGTGTCCTCGGACTACTGGATCTTCGAGAGCGAGAGCCTCACCCATCGCAATTCGAAATTGCTCACGAACTAAATCAATGCCCGTAACTTCTTCGGAGACTGGATGTTCAACCTGAAGACGGGTATTTACTTCAAGAAAAGAGATGGTGCCATCTACGCCAATGAGGAATTCGCAGGTCCCAGCTCCTACATATCCGGCCTCTTTCATAATTGCTTTAGAGGAACGGTAGAGCTCTGCATTCTGCTCATCTGTAAGGAAAGGCGCTGGAGCTTCTTCTACAAGCTTTTGGTGGCGACGCTGCAAGGAACAGTCACGAGTAGAGACAACAACTGCATTTCCAAATTTATCAGCGAGCACTTGAGTTTCAACGTGGCGAGGCTTATCAAGGTAGCGTTCGACGAAACATTCGCCACGTCCAAAACCAGCTATTGCTTCACGGACAGCAGATGCAAAGAGTTCAGGAATTTCTTCTAGAGTGTGAGCGACCTTTAGTCCGCGACCACCTCCACCAAATGCAGCTTTGATTGCCACCGGAAGGCCATGTTCTTGTGCAAAAGCGATGATTTCTTCAGCGCTTTCAACGGGATCCTTTGTCCCTGCAACGAGTGGAGCTCCAGCTGCAAAGGCGATATGGCGAGCTGAGACTTTATCTCCGAGCGATCTTATTGCAGCGGGAGATGGTCCAATCCAGATGAGTCCGGCATCAATTACTGCTTGGGCAAAATCCGCGTTCTCAGAGAGAAAACCGTAACCCGGATGTACAGCGTCTGCCTCAGATTTAATCGCGAGTGCGATGATTTTTGGAATATTGAGATAGGTACCTTTAGCGTTAATGCCTTCCAGAGAGTAAGCGAAATCCGCGCTCTCAGCGTGGAGACTATTGCGATCTTCATCTGAATAGATGGCAACAGATTTAATTCCGTGATCTTTACAGGCGCGTATCACGCGAAGTGCAATCTCACCTCGGTTTGCTATCAGTACTCGATTCATTGCATCGCCTTTACTGCCGGCCATGAGTAGCCGAGCTGCTTCATTGCTTTGAGTAAAAATGGCATTGATAGTCCAACAACATTTGTGTAGTCGCCTTCGATCACTGGAATAAAGGGTGAACCGAAGCCATCAAGGGTGAATCCTCCCGCAACATGAAGTGGCTCACCTGATGCGACGTAATCTGCAATCTCTTCATCACTCATATCCGTAAAAGTGACTTTAGTGGTTACGCGATCAGCGATTTCTATGCCTTGTGCTGTGTCGATAATGCAATGTCCGGTATGAAGTAATCCAGTGCGCCCGCTTATCTTCTTTGCACGTTCAATTGCAATCTCTGCCGTTCCTGGCTTTCCGAAAGAGACGCCATCAACATCAAAAGTAGAGTCACACCCGATAATAATCGCCGGATAATCAATCAGCTCTCGGACGGTATGAGCCTTTGAAATTGCGAGTGCAATCACCATATCTTCAGGAGTCATCGCATTGAAGAAATCTGTCTCCTCATCAACGTGACTTACAACCACAGTTGGCTTTATGCCAGCTCCTTCGAGAAGTCGGCGGCGAGAGGCAGATTGAGATGCCAGAACTATTCGTGTCATTTTTCAATTTTCCTTGCACCGAAAGTGACTTGATTAGGTAGCGCTTGGCGAAGCTGAGGGAGGCCAAAAACGCTTCGCTTGATCACAGGGCGTAGCTCAACTGGTTTGTAGGTTGCCAAAATCGCACGCAGAGCTAATAGCTCTTCATCACTTGGGTTTCCAGAGGTTACAGTGAAATTCATTTCTATAGCGGAATATTTCCATGCTTACGCGCAGGCAACACATCGCGCTTAGTCTTTAGCGTACGAAACGCCTTTGTGATGTACTGACGTGAATCTTCTGGCTCGATAACGCTATCAATTGTTCCGCGCTCAGCTGCAAGATAAGGATTCGAGAACTTCTCTGTGTAATCCGTAATCAGTTCAGCTCGCGTTGCATCAACATCTGTTGCTTGCGCTAATTCTTTACGATACAAAATATTGACCGCACCTTGCGCGCCCATAACAGCAATTTCAGCGGTTGGCCAAGCAAAGTTGATATCACTGCCGAGATACTTGGAGCCCATCACGATAAATGCGCCGCCATATGCTTTGCGGGTAATGAGAGTTACGAGTGGCACGGATGCCTCTGCATAGGCATAGAGCAACTTTGCGCCACGACGGATAATTCCATTCCACTCTTGCTCGGTTCCCGGCATAAATCCAGGTACATCTACGAGCGTCAGAATTGGGATATTAAAAGCATCACAGAATCGCAAGAATCTAGCTGCTTTTTCAGATGAATTGATATCTAGCGTTCCAGCAAGCTGCGATGGCTGATTTGCGATTACACCGATTGATTGACCTTCAATTCGCGCAAAGCCCACCACAATATTTGGTGCATAGAGTGAATGAACTTCAAGGAACTCGCCTTCATCAACAAGGGCATAAATTAACTTCTTCATATCGTAAGGCTGGTTAGGACTATCTGGAATAAGAGCGTTGAGAGATCTATCAGATGCACTCTTTTCAAGCGCCTCAGTTGCAGGCAATACCGGTGAACCGTCCATATTATTTGATGGAAGGTATGAGAGAAGTGCTTTTACATAGTCAATCGCATCTGATTCAGAATCTGCCATGTAGTGAGCATTTCCAGATTTTGTATTGTGCGTAAATGCGCCGCCAAGCTCTTCCATTCCAACGTCTTCACCTGTAACAGTCTTGATTACATCGGGACCGGTGATAAACATATTTGAAGTCTCTTTAACCATGACAGTGAAGTCGGTAAGTGCAGGGGAGTAGGCAGAGCCACCAGCACACGGGCCTAGGATTAATGAAATTTGAGGAATGACGCCAGATGATCGAGTATTGAGACGGAAGATCTTGCCGTAGCCATTGAGCGAAGCGACACCCTCTTGGATTCGCGCTCCACCAGAGTCATTGATACCAATTAATGGAATTCCTGACTTGAGCGCAAAGTCGGCAATCTTGACGATTTTGTCTGCATGAACTTCGCCGAGAGATCCACCAAAGACAGTGAAATCTTGTGAGTAGAGCGCGATAGGTCTTCCATCAACGGTTGCCGTGCCAATAACAACGCCATCTCCATAGGGACGATTCTTCTCCATCCCAAAATTGGTCGCATGGTGCATGGCGAACTCATCAATTTCGGTAAATGAGTCAGGATCTACGAGCATCTCAATGCGCTCACGAGCGGTTTTCTTGCCCTTGGCATGCTGCTTTTCCACTGCACGAGCAGAACCAGCATGGATTGCCTCGTCGATTCGAGAGCGAAGGTCTTCAATTTTTCCGGCTGTAGTGTGCAGATCGTGGCTCATGTGCATAAGGTACTAGCCATGAGTACTGATGCGCCAAGAGCGCCACTAGATCGCAAAGCAATAACAGGAGAAATCTCGCACTACTGGCGAGTAAGCGTGGTTGAAATCACCGGATCTACTCAAGACGATCTTTATCATCGCGCAACAACAAGTGAAGGTGTTTCAAAGAGTGTTATCGCAGCCGAGTATCAAAGTTCTGGACGCGGAAGACTTGACCGAACTTTTATTGCACCTGCATCTTCAGCGTTAACTTTTTCTCTATACATCGAACCAAAAGTTGAGAAAGAGGAATGGTCTTTCCTTACTCTTCTTACCGGCATAAGCATCTGCGAAGCTCTCACACTCATTGATCCTAAAATTTCGATTGGGTTGAAATGGCCCAATGATTTAATGATCGGTGAGAAAAAAGTAGGCGGCATAATTGCACAAGCGACTGATAAGGGCCTTGTTATTGGAATCGGAATTAATGTCGAAATGAGTCATGAAGAGTTACCTGTAGAAAATGCAACATCCTTAGCTATTCAAGGTTTCGCTAATCTCAATAGGAATGCAATTATGTCAGCGATCCTCAATCACAGCGAAGTGAATTTTCAGGTGTGGGAGCTAGGTCAGAGTTTTATCGATCAGTATCGTCAACTTTCGGTAAGTATCGATAAGGAGGTTGAAGTAACGCTTCCTGGTGGTGCTTTAATCCGCTCCAAGGCAGTTGGAATCTCAGAATCTGGAGCGCTCCTGCTTGAAAATGGAGAAGCAGTTACGGTCGGAGATGTAGTTCATCTACGATAGGGCAGTGATAAATCGTTTTCCGAGGGTCGGAGTAATTGGTGCTGGGCAACTCGCTCGCATGATGATTGCACCAGCAACAGCCCTTGGGATCGAATTACGAATCTTTGCTCAAGATGCTAATGACTCTGCTGCTCAAATTGCTAGTCACGTCATTGGCGATTATAAGAATCTCAGCCAAGTCCTAGAGTTCGCCCATTCTTGTGATGTAGTGACATTTGAACATGAACTCATTCCGTTGAGCGTCATAAAGGGTTTAGAGAGCAGTGGCATCAAGGTTTATCCGCCATCATCAGCCTTTATCTACTCGCAAGATAAAGCCCAGATGCGAGAGAAGCTCAAGGAGTTTGCAGCACCAGCCTTTCAAGTCATCACGGACGCCTCCGCCGTGAATCAATACCCCGTCATCGCAAAGGCGATAAGTGGTGGGTACGATGGACGCGGAGTATGGAAGATTAATTCGAAAGAAGAGCTTTCCGAGATTCTCACACACACCTCTCCACTCTTAGTCGAAGAACTCATTGATTTCGATTCTGAGATTGCGGTAATGGTCGCTCGCTCGCCTCACGGCCAGGCCACATCATGGGCGCCAGTCGAAACAATCCAGGAAAATGGAATTTGCACCATTACAGTTACTCCCGCCCAGTGCATCTCGCCTGCTGTTGCAGAGAAAGCTCAGAAGCTGGCACTCGATATAGCTCAACTTGTGGGTGTAGTCGGAGTGATGGCAGTCGAAATGTTTGTTAAAGGCGATGCGCTCTACATCAATGAACTTGCAATGCGACCTCATAACTCAGGGCATTGGTCTATCGAAGGCGCTGTCACGAGCCAGTTCGAACAACATCTACGAGCAATCCTTGATCTCCCACTAGGAAGCCCACAGATGCGCACACCGTATGCGGTCATGGGTAATGTATTAGGTGCCGAAAAAACAGATATGTACCGCCCTTATCTACATTTGATGGCTCGAAATCCCGCTCTGCACTTTCATCAATATAAGAAAGAGGTACGCCCCGGTCGAAAAGTTGGCCACATTACCGCTTGCGGCGAAGACCTCGTAGAATTAATCCAAGAAGTTCGTCATGCCCGTGACTATATGAGTGGAGTAATTGATGAGTAACGATGTAGCAATCATCATGGGATCTGACTCTGACTGGCCAATTATGGAAGAGGCGGCAAAGGCACTTGATTCTTTTGGAATCTCTTATACCGCCGAAGTTGTATCTGCTCATCGCATGCCTGAAGAAATGGTCGAGTTTGCAAAGAGCGCGGCATCAAAGGGCTATAAAGTTGTTATCGCTGGTGCAGGTGGTGCAGCACACCTTCCGGGAATGGTCGCATCCCTGACCACACTACCCGTTATTGGTGTTCCAGTCTCGCTTAAGAACCTTGATGGAATGGATTCATTGCTATCAATTGTTCAGATGCCTGCTGGAATCCCGGTTGCCACCGTGGGGATTGATAATGCGAAGAATGCAGGCATCTTGGCTGCAAGAATTATTGGTTCAGCTGATATCGCGGTCGCAAAGAAAATTGAAGATCAACTTGCAGCAATTAACACTGAAGCTAAAGAAAAAGGCGCATCCCTGAAAGCTCGCCGTAATCAAAAGACAGGCTTCTAGACCTTACTACCGTCTTCTACAAATCCCTTAGCTATCGCAGGCAGTTCCATCTTTGTCGCGATCAAGAGTTTGATTAGCAAGATACAGAACTGGATCTTCATCAATCACAATCGGTGCGCGACCTGCGGCAACTGCATCTGCACACTTCTTGTACTTTGGAACCAAGATAAGCTTTCCGCCGCTTCGCAAACAGACAAATGTGTTGGTCTTCGTTTTGCTTAACTTGTTGATTGTTTTGCAAGTTGCACCTTCCTTAACCACTGCCTGAGCAGAAGTTGGAACAGCAAAGGAAAGAACGAGGACTAGAGCTGCGGCAAGTGTTTTTCTCATGGTGCTAATTTACCGATTGCCGGCCAGCTAAAATAGGTCTACCGAGGCTTCAGTAGCGAATTTAAAAAATCTGACTAGTCAGTTCGCCCAAGTGCATGCACTCGCCATCCAGCGTTACGCCAGAGGTTGCGGTCTAACATGTTTCGGCCATCGATGAGGAACTTGGACTTCACAAGCTGCCCAATTACTGCTGGATCAAGCTCGCGATATTCCTTCCACTCGGTGAGGTGCAAAATTGCATCTGCGCCCTTGACGGCATCGACAACTTTCTCTGCATAATCTAGGTTTGGAAAGCGCTTGCGAGCAGGTTCTATTCCCTTGGGATCATGGACTACAACCTGAGCGCCAGCAGCTTGAAGCTGAGCGGCAATATCAAGAGCTGGGGAGTCACGTACATCATCGCTGTCTGGCTTAAAGGTCGCCCCAAGTACCGCAATCTTGTACTGAGTGAGGTCCTCTGAAAGATCTGCACGAACAATGTCGATGACGCGTTGGCGCGCACGCAGATTGATGTTATCTATCTCGCGCAGAAATTCAAGAGCTTGATCTGCTCCAAGTTCTTGCGCACGAGCCATGAATGCGCGAATATCTTTTGGAAGACAGCCTCCACCAAATCCGATACCTGCTTGCAAGAAACGGCTACCAATGCGAGGGTCGTATCCAATTGCTTTTGCTAGGACGGTGACATCTCCACCAGCTGCTTCGCATACCTCAGCCATTGCATTGATAAATGAAATCTTTGTCGCAAGAAAAGAATTAGCTGCAACCTTTACAAGTTCAGAGGTAGGAAGATCTGCACGGATCCACGGAGTGCCTAGTGCGAGAACTGGTTCATACACCTCTTTGAGAATCTCTTCTGCTCGATCATTTGCAACTCCAACAACGAGGCGATTTGGAGTCAAGGTATCTTCGACTGCAAAACCTTCCCGTAGAAATTCTGGATTCCAGGCAAGATCAGCTTGTGGTGCAGATTCTGCCAACATTGCTCGCAGTCCTTGTGCAGTTCCAACGGGAACTGTTGACTTACCAACTACCAGCGAACCATCTTTAAGATAAGGGGCGATTGCTGCGACAGAAGACTTTACATATGTCAGATCTGCGGCAAGGCCATCTTTGCTTTGTGGTGTTCCAACGCAGATGAAGTGAACATCGGCATCAGCGACGGCAGAGAAATCTGTTGTAAAACTAAGGCGCCCACTCTTCATCTCTTCGGCAAGGAGGGTATCTAGGCCTGGCTCGTAGAACGGGAGTAACCCTTTTGAGAGAAGTGCGACTTTGTCGATATCGGTATCTATACCGACCACCTCAAAGCCAAGTGAGGACATACAAGCGGCATGAGTTGCACCAAGATAGCCACAACCGATTACAGAGAGCTTAAGCGTCATGTGCAGGAGTCTATTGCAGAGAGTTATTTATTGGTTGCGCATGGATTTTCAGCAGCGGTATGTGTCTTGAATTTATCCACTGTTGTAGGCGCTGGAGTGGCCGTTGTAGAAGCGCTTGGCGAAGCAGTTGACTTGGGTGGCACGACCTCATCAACGAGGGCAACATCATTTTTAACGCGATTCCACAAATCTGGCGCCAGGACTTCATCCCAAATAACTACAGAACCGACGGTGGGGTGGCGGCCATTGGGATCAGAGAGTGGAACTGTGAGAGTACGCACATTTCCAGATGAGAGATTTCGCAGTTGCTTTCCGAGAGTGAGGAGGTCGTTCTTGTTCACGCCTTCATCCATCTTCACAGAAGCAATTGTCGCCTGATAGAAGTTAGCGAGTTTTATTGGATTGAGGAGCGTTCCGGAAGAGCTAGCTTTACGAATGATTGCGCTCACAAATTGTTGTTGGCGCTCCATGCGTCCGATATCTCCACGACCATCGAAATCACGAGTACGGACGAACTTAAGCGCTTCAATTCCATCTAGAACATGTCGACCAGCGCTCATTACGAGGTGGCTCTTCGGATCATCAATATCTACCTTAGAGCAGACCTCGATGCCACCCAATGCATCTACTACTCCAACGAAACCAGCGAAACTTACTTCGACGTAGTGGTCTATCTTGAGATTAGTCATTCCTTCAATGGTTTCAATCAGAAGTGGTGCGCCACCAAATGAATAAGCTGCATTGAGTTTTCCAGCACGAGCAGGTATTTGAGATTTGCCATCAGTAGAAATATGAGCGGGGATAGTCACAAGCGTGTCCCGGGGAAGCGAGATGATGTATGCAGCATCACGATTCTTGCTGATGTGCACCATCAACATTGTGTCTGAACGCCCTCCTGCAGCGACATCAACGCCACCAACGCGAAGTTTGCGAATCTGCTCTTTACTGAGTCCTTCGCGATTATCTGATCCCACAACTAAATAGTTGAGGGCAGAGTTAACTTTTTCGGGACGATTTTCGAGTCCGTTAAATGCGCCGATTCGTGAAATCTGTCCACTGATTTGTCCAAGACCAATCCACGTTATGGCAGAGGCGAGGACAACACCCAGAGAGAGTGAGGTAATAACACGAATCGCACGAGAGGATTTCACCTCCCTAGGGTACTTGCACGGTAGCGTTATGGGGTTATGACAACACCTAAAAGCGTTCCGCTCTCGGAGTTAGATGGCTCACGGCTGCCTTTTGTCAGTGTCATTCTGCCTATTCTCAATGAAGAGAATTTTCTGGAAGATGCAATCTCCTCAATCTTCTCTCAGGATTATTTAGGAAAGTTAGAGATTGTTCTCGCGGTTGCCCCATCTAAAGATCGTACTCGTGAGATTGCCGATGAGTTGAAACGACAAAACCCCACAGTAGTTGTGGTTGATAATCCCTCTGGAAGAACAGCGGCAGGTCTCAATGCAGCACTCCAGATTTCACAAGGCGAAGTGATTGTTCGTCTCGATGGCCACGCCCAATTGCCTTTGGATTACATCTCAAATGCTGTTGCGACTCTTGCTGCAACTGGCGCTGTCAATGTAGGTGGAGTGATGGCAGCAGAAGGAATAACCGAATTTGAAAAATCAGTCGCGGGTGCGATGCGAAGCCCGTTAGGCGTTGGCGCATCACGTTTTCATACTGGAGGTTCGCCAGGTGAAGTGGATACTGTCTATCTAGGTGTTTTCTTGCGGAGCGCTCTCATTGCTATAAACGGTTTCGACGAACGTTTTACACGCGCTCAAGATTGGGAACTTAATTATCGATTGCGTAAAAATGGCGGAAAAATTTTCTTTGATCCAAAACTTCACGTCACATATCGCCCTCGCTCAACTGTAAGAGCTTTAGCAAAGCAGTACTTTGAATACGGCCGCTGGCGCAGAGTGGTCTCACGCAGACATGAAGGAACCATAAATTTCCGATATCTCGCACCGCCAGTTGCTCTGATTGGGTTTCTCTCCTCACTAATCCTCGGTTTATTCCACCCACTTTTCTTTGCTCCTGCTGCTATTTATCTGCTCTTTGTATTGGCAGCATCTATTTCTATAGCACGCTCATTACTTCAATACTTTTATCTTTTAGCTGTGATTCCTACTATGCACTTTGCATGGGGAGCGGGATTTATCACATCTGGAAGGAATCTCGTCCCTGCAGACGAATAACTTCACTCTCGCTGAGGTAATCTTGCTCTCATGAGTCAGCCGCTAGTTACCCACCTGCCCTTTAAGGCAGGTCTTCCACCTATGGGTAGGTATCTGCGCTCACTCATTAAGCGACGTGCATTTATCTCTGAATTTGCCCGCTCTGAATTACGCGGCCAAAACTATGGATCAGTCTTCGGGCAGCTCTGGTTAGTCATTAACCCGCTGCTGCTTTCAGGGGTCTACTTTCTCTTAATTTACGTAATCGGCGGAAGCAGTGACGCCACTCGCTTTGCGCATCTGACTGCATCGCTCTTCCTCTTTTACTTAGTCGCCAACAGTTTGACCGGTGGCGTCAAGGCAATTACCTCGGGCCAGCGATTAATTCTTAATACCTCTTTCCCTCGCATAATGTTGCCATTATCGGCAGTTGTGATTGCCTTCCTCAAATTTTTACCGACTCTCGTTGTCGCATGTGTTATTCATTTAATTCTCGGTCTCCCATTTTCTTGGCAGATGCTCTGGGCGTTACCCGTTCTCGCGATTGCACTTCTTCTTGCAACCGGGCTCGCAATTCTCTTCTCCTGTATCAATGTCTACTTCCGTGATATTTCAAGCATCTTGCCGTATATGACGCGCAGCTTGCTCTACTTATCACCAATTCTTTACGAGGCCGCATCTGTTTCTGAGAGCATCAAGCGATTTGAGGTGGCAAATCCTCTCTTCTACCTTCTCGATGCCTGGTCGCAAGTTATGGTCCATGCCGAAGCTCCAACCCTTTTCTCAATGCTTCACTCTCTGGCATTTGCATCTGGAATATTTATCATCGGAACTTATTTCTTCTTATCGAGGGAGCGTGATTTCGCTGTCCGACTTTAAGCACGAACATCAAAAAGCTTCGATAGCAATTTCAGTCCAAGATCTTGGACTGATCTATAAGACTTCGATTGATAAGAGACCAACCCTTAAGGCGCGCTTAAAGTCGCTGGGACGTGGAAAGAAACAAACTCGCATCGTGAATGCGCTGGATAACGTTTCTCTTGATGTTCATTATGGAAGCGTGCTGGGAGTCATCGGCTCAAATGGTGCTGGAAAATCCACTCTCATGAGAGTTATTTCAGGAATTATTCCTCCCACTACAGGTCGTGTAGATGTGTATGGAAGCGTGAGCACATTATTAGCTCTCGGCGTTGGGTTTAATCCATCAATGACTGGGCGCGAGAACGTATACCTAGGTGGTTTAGCCGCTGGAATGACGGAGTCAGAAATCGACGAGAGCTTTGATGCGATTGCAGAGTTCTCTGAGCTCGGTGAAGCAATAGATGCTCCAATGCGTACTTACTCTTCTGGCATGTTCGCGCGCCTAGCATTCTCTGTCGCCGCTGTTGTCGAGCCAGACATTCTTATTATTGATGAAGCGCTAAGCACTGGAGATGCGAAATTTAAAGAGAAGTCACTAAATCGAGTGAAGGAACTTCGCTCTGCCGATCGTGCACTTATTCTCGTAAGCCATGCCCTCGCGACAATTGAAGATGTCTGCAATGAAGTTATCTGGCTCAACAAAGGAAAGCTCATGGCACGCGGAAATCCAGCTGAGATTATTGCTGAGTATCAAAAATTCATGAATGTCAGAAAGAGCGCATCTTCTGATGAGGATGTTTAG
>WLPB01000090.1 GCA_009698975.1 Actinomycetota bacterium
CAGTCACACTCAACACCAATCAACAAGCAGATCATGGAACAACTCATCATGGTCGATGCTCTCAAGCGCGCATCTGCAAAGCGCATCACAGTAGTTATTCCTTTCTACGGTTATGCTCGTCAAGATAAGAAGAGCCGTGGTCGCGAACCAATCACAGCTCGCTTAATGGCAGACCTCTTTAAGACTGCCGGCGCAGACCGTTTGATGGTTGTAGATCTTCATACTTCACAGATTCAAGGATTCTTCGATGGTCCAGTAGATCACTTGTTCGCACTTCCCATGCTCGCAAACTATGTTGGCAGCAAGGTAGATCGCAGCTCTCTCACGATCGTCTCACCAGACTCAGGTCGAGTACGCGTTGCTGAGCGATGGTCTGAACTTCTAGGTGGGTGTCCAATCGCATTCATCCATAAGACTCGAGATCCACTTATTCCAAACGAGGCAGTAACAGGCAAGGTAGTTGGCGATGTCGAAGGCCGCACATGCGTAGTTATCGATGACATGATCGATACAGCAGGCACAATTACCAAGGCTGTAGATGCACTCTTCGAAGCAGGCGCACGCGATGTCATCGTCGCTGCAACTCACGCAGTCTTCTCAGGCCCAGCTGCTGAGCGCCTTAAGGCTTCACGCGCAGTCGAAGTAGTCGTCACAGACTCACTTCCGCTCAATGAAGACCAGAAGTTCGATAAGTTAACCGTTATCTCGATTGCTCCGCTGCTAGCGCGCGCAATCCGTGAAGTCTTCGAAGATGGCTCAGTAACAAGCCTCTTTGACGGCCACAGCTAAGTCCACTTTCTCCTCAATTTGGAGCTTTCACCCTCCCTCCCATAAACTTCAACCATTCTGGCGAGGGTTTCAATCGAAACCGTGATCGACGGCAAGGTATCCAACTCCTGTCAGACTTACTACGACAGGAGTTTTTTCATGGCAGAAGTAGCAATCAATGGCACCACACGTACCGAATTCGGTAAGGGTGCATCACGTCGCGCACGTCGCGATGGTCTAGTTCCAGCAGTGATCTACGGACACGGTGAAGCACCTGTTCACATCACACTAAATGCTCGCGATCTTGGAAATGCTCTCAAGGAGTCAAACGTACTTCTTAACATCACATTCGATGGCAAGACAGAGCTCACACTTCCTAAGTCAATTGTGAAGCACCCACTCAAGCAAAACCTTGAGCACCTCGACCTCGTACTTGTACGCCGTGGTGAGAAGGTAACTGTTCACGTTCCAATCCATACAGAGGGCAAGCACGATCCAGACGGAATCCTTGAGCACGTTCACAACTCACTCGAAGTTGAGGCAGAGGCAACAGCAATTCCTAAGTTCCTTGTTCTTGATATCGAAGGAATGAAGGCTGGCACATTCAAGCTTGCATCAGATGTTGTTCTTCCTGCAGGCGTGACATTGGTTATCGATGCTAATGCAACAGTCATTCACCTTTCAGAGCGTCGTGCAGCAGCAGAAGAAGAGACTGCAGTAGCAGCTCCAGCAGCAGATGCAGCAGCTCCAGCAGCAGCTGAATAATTAAGTAAAGAGATCTGACGCGTTATGACGTGGTTGGTAGTGGGGCTCGGTAATCCGGGCGATCAATACGCTGCCACCCGTCATAACGTCGGCCAGATGGTGATAGATGAATTAGTTAAGCGTCACAATCTAAAGTTTTCTACACACAAATCACGCACCTCCATTGCAGCTTACAAATTAGGCTTTGGAGTTGATGCACATTCAATCGTTCTCGCTAAATCATTGGGATATATGAACGAGACTGGCGGACCAATTAAGGCGCTAGCTCAGTTCTACTCAGTTGAACCCGCAAAGATAATCGCTTTGCATGATGAACTTGATATTGATTTTGCTGCCATTCGCACAAAACAAGGTGGCGGCGACAATGGCCACAACGGACTTAAATCGATGACATCAGCATTTGGCGGACCAGATTACTTCCGTATTCGACTCGGAATCGGCCGTCCCATGGGACAGCAAGATCCTGCAGACTTTGTTTTAAAGCAGTTCAGTCAGCCTGAGAAGAAAGAGTTGCCGCTCTTCATCGATCGCGGCGCAGATATCGTTGAGCACCTTATTGAAAAAGGTCTCGAGCTAACCCAGATGAAGTACAACTCTTAATTACCAAGAACTCGCTTCTTAGCAGCGGTGAACTCATCTTCAGTCAAAGTGCCAGATTGGTACATCTGCTGCAGTCGCTCTAGTTCTTGAGTCATCGAAACAGATACACCTTGTTGCTGCACTGGCACTTGAATTGGCTGCGCATACTGAGGTGGCATCACTCGGGTCTGCTTCTGATCGGCACGCACGGGATTACCTTTACGAATAAAGCCGAAGATTGCATTTGCAATCAAAAGCAGAAGAAGTAAAAGTCCAGTCACATAGCTCTTAAAGCTAAAGAATGGTCCGAAATAATTGTCATTAAGCCCAATCCACTGACCTTTAACCGTAGGAAGGAATAGGAAGTCGAGCCACGTTCCTTCTTCAAAGTAGACGTTAATCAGTGTGACAACTGGGCGAATGAGAAAAGCGACCAGCATCGCAATCGAGAAAGTCAGATAAATCCCCTTGCTCGCGCGCTTGTGGAAAGCAAATAAAAGTATTCCAATAGTAAATATGAAAAATAGAGAAAAGTGCAGATAGAAATTAGCAATTGCTGGTGCGCGAAAAACATCGATTCCTTCAGAGACGGCAATTGTTCCCGCTCCGAACCTGTAATGGTTATCAAATAAGAATGAAAAAACCTTAAAGTTCAACAAGAAACCAATGAAGACCAGCCCTGAAATTACAAGTGGAATGATTCTGCCGATTTTTGAAGTCATCTGATTAACCTCCGATGATTCTTTGTTTTGCCGCTTTAAATTCGGCTTGAGTCAGCGTTCCTGCATCAACAAGTGCTTGAAGTGCGGCAAGTTGATCCGGAATAGATTGGCCTGACTGTCCGCTGAAGTTCTGTACTGGTTGTTGCAGGTACTGAGCTGGTTGTGTCATTTGTACAGGTGGCCGGTATTGAGCCTGCTGGCGCGGCTGTTGTGGTGAATTCGGATCTTTTGCGGTGAGCCCAATAACTAAGTTTGCAATTACCAGGAGGAATACTGGGATTGCGAGGTAGGAAACAATTGGTTCTTCGTAGTACCAATTTCCCACCATGAACGATGCGATTACACGGAGAAGATAAATTCCTACAAGAGCTCCCGCGACCATTTGGATTTTGGAGATATTTCCTTCGATATACATCTTAAATTGAAAGAGCAACCCAAGAACAAAGAGAACTTTTAGCGCAAAGGCAATAATCGAGAGGAAAGCCCAGATGCCTATATAGAAGTCCGCTGGGAATAGATATCTAACAATGTCAAAACGAAGTGAGAAGACGAGGCTGAGAAGCTCTCTAAATAGGAAGAGCCCGCCAACCGCTACGGGAGCAAACTTTGCTAATTTAATATCCATGACCTACTCCTTTAATTAGGGACAGCTCTCGGTCAATTTGACGCTCTTTAGAACTACCAATGTTGATGTTGGAACTTTCTTTCCTGCGCTTGGAGATTGACTACATACTTTCCATGCGCTGTCGTTTATCTGCCAACGGCTGAGACCTTTTGCATCTTCTTGATCCATCAAATACGAACCTTTAGATTGCAATAAATCTTGTGCGAGCTGAAGGTTCATTCCTGTCACCTTAGGCATCACAAAAGTTTCGACAGCAGCTTTCTTCTCTGCTTTCCAGACTCCGCCGGTGCCCTTTTTAACGCATTTAAAATTCGTTGATCCTTGTTTGAAGGTTGCGCCGACAGGAGAGCATGTATCGCCAGCCTTTACGGTTGCCGCTGTAGCTGATTGCGTTGGGGCGAGGATAAGCAACAAAGCTGTCGCTGTGATTGTGATTTTTGAGTAAGAAGCCATGCCCGATTATGAGGGATAAATCAGCCAGTATTGCGGAGGCCAGTAGCAACGCCATTAATTGTTAAGAGCAGTGCACGGATGAGAGTTGGATCTGCGCTATCACCCGCATTGCGGACGCGGTTGAGAAGATTGACTTGTAGAGAATGCAGCGGCGCAAGATATGCATCGCGTACTTCTAAGGTGCGTGCCAAGATTGACTGGTCATCCAAGAGAGCACTTTTTCCGGTTAGGGTGAGAATTTCTTGAACGGTCAAAGCAAACTCTTCTTCAATTGTTGTTAAGAAGTGATGGAGTTCAGCAGGAACAAGTGTTTCGACATATCGGCGAGCTGTCTTGAGATCCGTTTTTACTAAAGTCATTTCAACATTACTTATGAAAGCCTTAAAGAAGTGCCACTCATGCAACATATTCTTTAGTACATCAGCCTGGCCAGCTTCGCGTGCCGCTTTGAGACCAGTTCCAACTCCGAACCAACCGGGAACAATCTGTCGAGACTGAGTCCATCCAAAGACCCATGGGATTGCGCGAAGTGAATCTAAACCGCTGGATGCATCAGGGCGACGAGAAGGGCGTGAACCTAAAAAGAGATTACCTAGTTGCTCAACTGGAGTTGATGCATAGAAGTAGGCTGGCAAATCTGGGTGATCGACTAGGCCTCGGTATCGAGCAAAAGAATTTTCGCTCACCATATTCATGCATTGGTTCCAAAGTTCTAGGTCTGCCGGACTCTGTCGTGGTCCGCGATTAAGTACCGTCGCCTCAAGTGAAGCGGCCAAAGTTAACTCAACATTTTCACGCGCGAGTGATGGCAGTGAATACTTATCGCTAATGACTTCACCTTGTTCGGTCATCTTGATTTCGCCATCAATTGAACCCCACGGCAATGCAACGAGAGCCTCATATGTTGGGCCGCCGCCGCGACCAACGGATCCACCGCGGCCATGGAATAAGCGAAGTTTCACGCCGTGCTTCATAGCTACATCGCGAAGTTGACGTTGTGCGCGGTGAATCTCCCACTGGCTTGTGGCGATTCCAGCATCCTTATTTGAATCTGAATATCCGAGCATTACTTCTTGGACATCTCCGCGGAGGGTAACAAGCGCGCGATAAGTCTTATTTGAGAGGAGCTTTTCCAGAATCTCTCCAGCAGCACGCAGCTCAGCAACAGTTTCTAGAAGTGGTGCAAATCCAACTTTAGCGATTCGCTTATCGATATCGACAAG
>WLPB01000091.1 GCA_009698975.1 Actinomycetota bacterium
CGGACTCGAACCGACACTGGAAGGATTTTAAGTCCTCTGTCTCTGCCATTGGACTATGGGGGCCAATAGACGGTGAAGTCTACTAGCCCCCATAGGTAATGCGAATTTCTTAGAAATACAAGCAAGAATTACTTGATTGAGTAACTCCAATTGCCGTCAGCCTTAACCTCGAAGTACTGAACTCCGGACTTCATAATGACTGTGCCGTTATATGCGCCGATCTTTAAGAATAACGGGAAGCTGGCCACGCCCTTAGCGCTGATAGGCGTCACAACGAATACTCCTTCGCCATCGTGCTTCCAGGTGATTCTCTTACTTGCAGTTGTTGCCTTACCGATGCTGATCACACTTGTGCCGTTACCTGATCCCATTTTTGCGCCGAGAACTGGTGCACTCTTAAGTGGTGAAATCTTGACCGACCATTGGCCTTCGCCCTTGATTGATAGCGCTGTAATTGGCTTTGATGGTGTCTTCTGGAAATAAGTGCCAGTAAATGAACCAATTTCTAGTGAGTACGAGAGGCCTTCTGTTCCTGCAGAATCAACTGGTGATGCAGTGAATACTCCATCGCCTTCATATGAGAATGTAAGGATTGATGCAGCTTTGATTGGAGTGATATCAATAACGTTGTCCTCAGTACCTGTAAAGGTCTGATTCGCATTTGCTGAGGTAACAACGACAGTCGTCATTGCAGCCACAATCGCAAGCTGAGCGATGAGGCTGATTGGCTTAATTAACTTCTTCATTCTGAATCCCTTGGCTAGTGTGCGAATTCTTAAGAATTACAGGGAAAGCCTATTGCAAGCCCAAAGATTGTGTTCGGGCAAGAGGGGGTGATATATCCGTATTAAAGAACTGACTGGTCTTTAGATACGTTCAGCAAAGCGATGATAGGCAGCGCTCCACTGGAGTTCGCGACGGAAGTCACGAAGCTTTGTATCTTCATCAATGATGACGTGTTCTACCTTGGCCATACGAGCGAAATCTTCGATAGCTTCTAGTGAAACTGCATTCGTTAGAACTGTGTGATGTGATCCACCGGCGAGCATCCAAGCCTCTGCACTGATTGGCAGAGTCGGTTTTGGTTCCCAGACAGCATGAGCTACTGGCAACTTAGGAAGGGCTTCATTTGGTTGAACCACTGTGATTTCGTTGCTGATGATGCGGAAGCGATCTCCCATATCTACCAGGCAAACAACGCGAGCTTCGGCATCTGATGCGGTGAAGACCATACGAACTGGATCTTCTTTGCCACCGATTCCGAGTGGATGAATCTCAATCTTTGGCTTCTTTTTTGTAATTGTTGGGCAGACCTCGAGCATGTGTGCGCCGAGAATCTTCGCTGGGCCAGGACCGAAGTGATATGTGTAATCTTCCATAAAGGAAGTTCCGCCACCGGCAGGTGTCATTGATTTAAGAATTGCACCGAGTGCAGATGTCTTCCAATCGCCTTCGCCACCGAATCCGTAACCCATCTCCATGAGACGTTGCACTGCAAGACCGGGAAGTTGCTTGAGCGAACCGAGATCTTCAAAGTTACTAGTGAAGGCGTCAAAGTCGCCATCTTTCATAATCTTTAACAGCGCAATTTCTTGCTTCGCTGCATAAACCAGTGAGTCATGACGGGCACCGCCGCGCTTTAGTTCGGCAGAGACATCGTAGAGTCGCTCGTATTCATCGCAGAGCTTCTCAGCGTCAGCATCTGTTACTGCATGAACGGTATCTGCGAGGAAGTTGATACCGTAATTTTCGATTGACATTCCAAATTGCAATTGCGCAGATACTTTGTCGCCATCAGTTACTGATACAAAACGCATATTGTCACCGAAGCGAGCGAGCTTAAGGTTCTGTGACTTGTTCCAACCGATTGTTGCCCATGACCAGGCATCGATATGGCTGTGAACATCTTTAGATGCTGGCTCGCCTACAACGATCTTGTGAGGGAGACCGACGCGAGCCACGGCATGTGCATATTCGCGATCACCGTGAGCTGCCTGATTGAGGTTCATGAAATCCATATCAATCGTTGCCCATGGCAGAGATTGATTAGCTTGAGTATGAAGGTGCAGAAGTGGTTTACGGAGAAGATCGAGGCCCTGAATCCACATCTTCGCGGGAGAGAAAGTGTGCATCCATGTAATGACGCCAAGGCAGTCGGGATCACTTGATGCATCGAGCATAGATTGCTTGATATCAGCGGTGTTCTTTAGCGTTGGCTTCCAGACGACTTCAACTGGCGCAGACATCCCCTTAGAGATCTTTGCAACAACTTCCTTTGACTGCAGCGCAACCTGCTCGAGGGTCTCAGGACCGTATAAATCCTGGCTTCCGGTGAGAAACCAAATCTGTTTTGTCATGAACTTCCCTTACTTAGTACGGCGCTTTGACCAGACGTCAAAGGCAACAGCGAAGAGAAGTACAAGGCCCTTGATGAACATCTGGAAATCAATACCGACAGAGTTAAGGTTCATTCCGTTTCCGAGAACACCTTGAATCATTCCGCCAACAATCGATCCGGTTACTGTTCCAACGCCACCCTGAACTGATGCGCCGCCAATAAAGACAGATGAGATTGCATCGAGTTCGAAACCGTCTCCGGCCTTAGGGACAGCAGAGTTCATACGAGCTGTAATCAAAATACCTGAAAGCGCAGAGAGCGCACCCATATTGACGAAGAGCCAGAAGTTGACTCGACGGACGTTAATGCCCGAGAGAACAGCTGCATTGAGATTTCCACCAATTGCATAGATGTGGCGACCAAATGTTGTCTTCTTCATAACAACTGTATAAATCATGATGAGAACGATCATAAGAACGAGAGTCCAAGGAATTCCGTTAGCCTGCGAAAGCTTGGCGCCAACGAAGCTAATCATTCCTGCAAGAAGAATATTTTTGATAAAGAACCAGGTACGTGGTTCGACAGTCTGCTGGTACTTAATGCGACCTCGTCGTGTGATGAATGAGCTTATGAGAAGAGCAATAACACCCACTGCTGTAATCAGGATTGCAGTTGCATTGGGCAAGATTTGATCTTTGCCAACGGTGTAGTTGAACATATCGGCAAGCTTGGTTCCGAGAGTGTTCTCTTTATCCACAAAGCCGTTTCCGATCGCACGGAATGCATCAGGGAATGGGCCGATATTTGAATTCTGAAGTGTCATGAGCGCAAGACCGCGGAAAATAAGCATGCCGGCCAAAGTCACGATAAATGCAGGGATTCCGACATAGGCAACCCAGAAGCCTTGCCACATACCAACAATTGCGCCAAAGATAATTGCCAAAATGATTGCGGCCCACCAAGGAGATGCTGGCAACCAATCCCATCCTTCTTGAACGAGAGGGCGTACTGCCAAAATTCCAGATACTGCCCCAATAAAGGCTGCGACAGAACCAACCGAGAGGTCGATGTGTCCAGCGATGATGATCATGACCATACCGATTGCGAGAACAAGGATGTAACCGTTCTGTACAACGAGGTTAGACCAGTTATCAGGAGTCAACGATGCGTGGTTTGGTGTGCTGATTGCGAAGTAAGTGATGAGGAACAAGAGAGCAAGAAAAATTGCATTCTGTCGCAGATCTACACCTTTTAGGCGATTACGGAGATTGCCTAGGAATCCTGAGCTCTTCTCTTCTACATTAGACATTGCTTACATCCTTTACCGTTGTCATATATTGCATCACTAACTCTGGGGAGAAATCTTTACGTTCTACTTCGCCTGTAATTGAACCTTCTGAGATTGCATAGATGCGATCACAGATTCCGAGAAGCTCTGGGAGCTCACTGGAAATCACCATGACCGCTTTGCCTTTAGCTGCAAGTTCTTGAATAATTGTGTAAATCTCGTACTTCGCACCCACATCGATTCCGCGAGTTGGCTCATCCAAAATTAGAATCTCGGGATTCACGTTGATCCATTGACTCAAAACGACTTTCTGCTGATTTCCACCAGAGAGTTTTCCAACAATTGAATTGGCAGATGGCGCCTTAATATTCATAGACTCGCGATACTCAGAGGCGACCTTAAACTCTTCATTAGCGTTAACAAGGCCGCGCTTGGTGAATTGATCGAGTGAAGCCAGTGAGATATTGCGCTTAATGTCATCAATCAAGTTAAGCCCAAAGCGCTTGCGATCTTCAGTTGAATATGCGATTCCAGCTTCAATTGCTCGGCGAACATTCTTTACATTGACCTCTTTGCCATTAACAAAGACTTTGCCAGAGATTTTTGCACCCCAGCTGTGGCCAAAGACGCTGCGCGCTAGTTCGGTGCGGCCTGCACCCATAATGCCTGCTAAACCTACGATTTCACCTGCCTTGACGTTGAGGTTGGCGTGATCGACGACCACGCGCTCGATGTCATCTGGGTGGTGAACGGTCCAATTCTCAATGCGGAATACCTCAGCGCCAATCTTTGGATCGCGTGCTGGGTAGCGATTATTCATTTCGCGACCAACCATGCCCTTAATGATGCGCTCTTGATCGACTTTATCTGCCTTCATATCCAAAGTTTCGATAACGCGACCATCTCGAATAATTGTCGTCTGATCTGCAATCGCTGCAATCTCGTTGAGCTTGTGCGAAATGATAATGCAGGTCATGCCTTGGCTCTTAAATTGGCGAAGCAGATCTAAGAGGTGCGCTGAATCTGCATCGTTGAGTGCAGCGGTCGGCTCGTCCAGAATCAATAATTTAACTCGCTTAGAAAGCGCTTTTGCAATTTCTACAAGCTGCTGCTTTCCAACACCTATCTTGCTTACCGGAGTATTGGCATCTTCAGAGAGTCCGACCTTGGCAAGAAGTTTCTGTGCTTCAAGATTTGTCTGGTTCCAGTCAATCAAGCCCTTTTTCTTAATCTCATTATTGAGAAAGATGTTTTCGGCGATTGAAAGATACGGGCTCAATGCGAGCTCCTGATGGATGATAACAATTCCAAGGTGTTCTGAATCTCGAAGATTCTTAAAATTAATTGTTTGGTTCTCGTAGACGATTTCTCCCTCATAACTTCCGTGAGGGTAGACGCCCGAGAGGACTTTCATCAATGTA
>WLPB01000092.1 GCA_009698975.1 Actinomycetota bacterium
CCAATGAGTGCGATTGGCGTAGGTCCCGGGCGCGATCAAACAATCGTCGTAAAGGATTTCATCTAAACCATGAAAATCCTCCTAGTCGGAAGCGGCGGTCGCGAACACGCACTCGCACTAGGACTAGAGGCAGACCCAGCCTGTACTGAACTTCATGTAGCGCCGGGCAATCCAGGTATTGAGGATTTAGCAATACTGCATCCCATCAATATCAACGACAATGCCGCCATTGCTGCTTTAGCGCAATCACTTAATGTAGATCTTGTCGTTATTGGACCTGAAGTTCCATTGGTCAATGGCGTTGCAGATGCGATTCGCGCTATTGGCATTCCTGTCTTTGGGCCATCAAAAGCAGCAGCGCAACTCGAAGGTTCGAAAGATTTTGCAAAAGGGGTAATGCGCGATGCTGGTGTTCCAACAGCTATGAGCTTCACCTGCACAACTGAGGCAGAAATCAATAAGGCACTTGATGCTTTCGGTGCTCCATATGTTGTAAAAGATGATGGCTTAGCTGCAGGTAAAGGCGTTGTTGTCACCAATGATCGCGAACTTGCCCTTAAGCACGCACTCTCATGCGCTCGGGTAGTAATTGAAGAATTTCTTGACGGCCCTGAAATTTCTTTATTTGGAATTTCTGATGGGCGCAACGTTCTGCCGATGGAACCCGCTCAAGATTTTAAACGAGCATATGATGGCGATGAGGGTCCTAATACTGGCGGAATGGGTGCTTACTCACCGCTACCGTGGGCGCCAAAAAATATTGTCGAAGAGACGTATGAGAAAGTGTTAGCGCCGATGATCGCCGAGATGGCAGCGCGCGGAACCCCTTTCGTAGGCTTGTTATATGCCGGTCTTGCTTTGACCAAGAGCGGTCTCAAAGTAATTGAGTTCAATGCACGTTTTGGAGATCCAGAGACTCAAGTTTTGATTCCGCGTCTTCAAACTCCGCTGGCCACCCTTCTCTACAAAGCAGCGACCGATAATCTCGATGACATGGTTCTTACCTGGCGAGATGAGAGCGCTGTGACTGTCGTAGTTGCATCTGAAGGCTACCCAGATGCGCCAAAGACTGGGATCTCAATCGATATCCCAACCTGCGGTGATGTGACTTTTTATCATGCAGGCACATCTGATTCAGAGGGTGAATTAGTCTCCAGTGGTGGAAGAATTCTCACTGTCACAGGCCTAGGCAAAAATCTTGCAGAGGCCCGCGAAAAAGTGTACGAGTGGCTCCCCAGGGTATTAATTGAAAATTCTTTCTATCGTTCAGATATCGCACTATCAGCAAGCAAGGGAGAGTAATCAATGAGCGTACTAGCAAATCGATATGCATCTACCGAGATGCGTCAGGTCTTTGCACCTGAAGAGAAAATCATTGCAGAGCGTAAATTGTGGATCGCAGTTGCTCGAGCACAATCAACACTTGGCCATGCCATTTCAAGTGAAGTTATTGCTGATTATGAAAAAGTCATTACTAAGGTTGATTTAGCATCAATCGATGCCCGCGAAAGAATTACTCGCCACGATGTTAAAGCTCGTATCGAAGAGTTCAACGCTTTAGCAGGTCATGAGGCAATCCATGCTGGGATGACAAGTCGCGATCTCACAGAAAATATTGAAGCGCTACAAATCCGCGATGGGCTCAATATCGTTCGTGACAAGGTTGTCGCCTTACTTGCATCTCTTGCTTCAAAAGCTGTGACCTATGCTGATCAACCGATTGCCGGACGATCCCATAATGTTCCAGCTCAAATCACAACTCTTGGAAAGCGTTTTGCCTCTGCTGCCGAAGAACTTCTCTACGCCTATGAACGCCTGGAATCACTTCAAAGCCGTTACCCAATGCGTGGAATTAAAGGCCCGGTAGGAACTGCTCAAGACTCGATTGACTTGTTGGGCAGCAGCGAACTTCATCAGAAACTTGAGGCATCGATTGCGGCAGAACTCGGTTTTGAGCGCGTACTAGATTCAACTGGGCAGGTTTATCCACGTTCTCTTGATTATGAAGTACTCACAACTCTTGTTCAACTTGCTGCTTCCCCTTCATCGCTTGCAACATCAATTCGATTAATGGCAGGCACAGAACTTGTGACAGAAGGATTTAAAGCTGGTCAGGTTGGATCGTCAGCCATGCCACACAAGATGAATACGCGCTCATGTGAGCGCGTTAACGGATTAACTGTGATCTTGCGTGGATATGCATCGATGGTTTCAGAACTTGCTGGCAACCAGTGGAATGAAGGCGATGTCTCTTGCAGCGTGGTTCGCCGGGTTGCAATCGCTGATGCTTTCTATGCAATTGATGGCTTACTTGAGACTATGTTAACTGTACTTGATGAATTCGGTGCATTCCCTGCTGTAATCGATGCAGAACTTGATCGTTACTTACCATTCCTGGCAACGACAAAAATATTAATGGCAGCTATTAAAGCTGGCGTTGGACGCGAAATCGCACATGAGGCGATTAAGGAGCATGCGGTTGCCGCTGCACTTGGCATGCGTGAAGGACGTCCTAATCACGTTCTCGATGCACTTGGTGCAGATAATCGCATTCCATTTGATCGTGCCGCATTAGATGCGCTCATTGGAAACCCAATTGAATTTACCGGAGATGCACGTAGTCAGGTATCGCGAGTTGTTGTACGTATCGAATCAATCACGAAGAAATTCCCTACTGCAGCAAGTTATAAGCCAGGTTCTATTCGATGAGTGGATTCGGCGCAGCGGGAGCCCCTCCTGCACCATCAATCGATGGATGGACCCATCTACGCACTGGCAAGGTGCGAGATCTTTACCGTAATGATGATGGAGAAATCCTGCTCGTTGCATCAGATCGCATCTCTGCCTTTGATTGGGTAATGCCCACCGAAATCCCTCAAAAAGGTGCCATTCTTACGCAATTATCACTCTTCTGGTTTGAGCTCTTGGGCGATATCGTTCCTAATCACATTGTGAGTGAAGATGTACCGCAATCTGTAATGGATCGCGCAGTAATAGTTGCCCCTCTTGATATGTATGAAATCGAATGTGTTGCGCGCGGGTATCTGACTGGAAGCGGTCTCGTTGAATATAACGATAATCGTGCTGTCTGCGGAAATGAGCTTCCTGAGGGGCTTGTCGATGGTTCGCAATTACCTGAAAGTATTTTTACACCAGCAACCAAGGCAGATGTTGGCGATCACGATATAAATATTGATTTTAAAGCTGCGGCAGAAATCGTCGGCACAGATATTGCCGACGATCTACGCGCGGTAACGTTAAAACTATATGAGACCGCGTCAGAATATTCACGCAGTCGAGGAATCATTCTCGCAGATACAAAATTTGAATTCGGAGCTAGCGCTGATGGGACAATCACATGGGGAGATGAAGCGCTTACACCTGACTCATCTCGATTCTGGGAGGCCGAAAGTTGGGCACCTGGAAAATCACAGCCTTCATTCGATAAGCAATTTCTTCGCGATTGGTTAACCAATAGTGGATGGGATAAGAAGTCTCCGCCGCCAGAGTTGCCGGCAGAGATAGTCGAGAAGACGGCATCACGTTACCTAGATGCATACGAACGTATAACTGGTACCAAGTTCTAATTTTCACAAATAGCAAAGGGGAGTAACAATGGCAACAATCGTGGTGGATGTTATGTTGAAACCAGAGATTCTCGACCCACAAGGAAAAGCTGTCGCCGCTGCGCTACCCCGCCTTGGTTTTGCCTTTGCAACAGATGTCCGTCAGGGCAAGCGATTTGAGATAACTGTCGAAGGCGAACCAACTGCCGCTCAATTGGCTGAAGTTGAAAAAGCTGCTGAGAAGTTGCTCTCCAATCCTGTCATCGAAAATTTCACAGTCCGAGTTGAGAAATAAGCGATATGAAGATTGGCGTAGTTACCTTTCCTGGAACTCTCGATGATCGAGATGCTGCCCGTGCTGTGCGCTTTGCCGGTGGCGAGGCGATCGCGCTCTGGCACGATGATGCCGACCTCAGAGGCGTTGATGCAGTCATTCTTCCGGGCGGCTTTTCATACGGTGATTACCTGCGTTGTGGGGCAATTTCTCGATTTTCACCAGTGATGGAGCCACTTATTGCAGCGGCAAAAGGCGGAATGCCCTTACTTGGAATCTGTAATGGCTTCCAAGTTTTAGCCGAAGCACACTTGATTCCTGGAGCTCTTACTCGTAACCAGCATCTTCACTTTCTCTGCACTGATCAGAGAATTCGAATTGAAAGCAATACAACTGCTTGGACCAACTCATTTGCAACTGGGCAAGAGATTGTGATTCCACTGAAGAATGGCGAAGGCTCATATCAATGCGATGATGAAACACTAAAGATGCTTGAAGGTGAAGGCAGGATCGTTGCTCGATATGTTGGCGAAAATCCCAACGGATCCCGTAATTTGATTGCTGGAGTATCAAATGAGCGCGGAAATATTGTTGGCTTGATGCCACACCCTGAACATGCAATTGATCTCTTGACAGGCCCAACAGCTGACGGACTTGGATTCTTTACCTCAGTGTTGAAAGCGATGGTCAAATAATGTCACTCGATACTGTTGCAAAAGCTCAAGCAAATCCAGATACTCCACAGCCATTCGCCGAACTTGGACTTAAAGCAGATGAGTATGCGAGCATTAAAGCGATTCTAGGGCGACGTCCGACATCATCTGAGTTAGCGATGTATTCGGTGATGTGGTCAGAGCACTGTTCATATAAATCATCGAAGATTCACCTCAAGCAATTCGGCGAGAAAGCGGTCAAGTCAGATGCCCTCCTTGTGGGAATTGGCGAGAATGCCGGAGTAGTCGATGTTGGCCAGGGCTATGCAGTCACTTTTAAAATAGAGTCACATAACCATCCATCATTTATTGAGCCCTACCAAGGAGCTGCAACTGGCGTTGGTGGAATCGTTCGCGATATTTTGACGATGGGTGCACGTCCAATCGCAATCATGGATCCACTTCGTTTTGGACCGGCAGATGCCGAAGATACTCGCAGAGTTTTGCCGGGAATCATCGCTGG
>WLPB01000093.1 GCA_009698975.1 Actinomycetota bacterium
ATTGCAGTTGATGGCGGAGGACAGGACGTTTTCGTTCACTACTCAGCAATCCAGGGCAACGGATACAAGAGCCTTGAAGAGGGTCAGGCAGTTACATTTGAGGTTGTCCAGGGTCCTAAGGGTCCTCAGGCAGACGCAGTTAACCCAGCCTAATTACACTTACGAAGAACCCCGTCGAGAAATCGGCGGGGTTTTTCTTTGCTTACTTAGTTGGTTCGTCCGGAATCTCTCCGCGCTTTAACTTACGTGCGGCAACTTCCTTTACCGGAGATAAATTCTTTCCGCTCTTCCATGCATCAAGATATTTCCATGGCAATACCTCGCCACGACGAACCCACCAAATATCGGCAGGCGTCGGCCAAGAAATTCCAAAGTGAAGATGGGGCGCAGTTCCTCGTGCACTTCCAGTAGATCCGACACTTCCCAACACTTGCCCGCCTTTTACTGCCAGACCGGGTTGAATATTTGTCGGAATCCATTTCAGATGCGACCCGTAATAGCGAACTCCGTCACTACCAATTATTGAAACTGAAAGGCCACCGCGATCAATTCCGTTATTCGGTGGTTTTCTCCAGCGGTCTACTCGATTGACTTCATCAACCACGCCATCGATAGGGGCGACAAATTTGCAGCCCGCCTTTGCCAAAATATCAGTGGCGGCATAGTCGTGGTGAGCACGCGCATAATTAACGGTGCAATTTGCGACCGGAAATACATAGACAGGGGCAGCTTGCGCAAGGGTAGAAGTGAGTGCAAATGTAAGGGTGAGAAAGAGTGCTATCGGTTTGCGCATAGTTCTAGGCTATCGCGTGAGAAGATAAAGCATGGAGAAATACGGCTATGTGGCGATGATTGCCTTCACAATCGTGGGCTCTTTCTGGCTTGAAGTATTTCTCAAAGTTGGAGTGCTACGCAGATGGCGGAAAGCTTTTACGGCAATTCTCCCAGTATCAGCAGGTTTTATTCTCTGGGATGCCTATGCAATTGATCGTGGCCATTGGAAATTCGATCCTAAACAGATATTGGAAATCTTTGGTCCATTTGGCATTCCACTCGAAGAGTATCTCTTCTTTATCTTCGTTCCACTTGCCGCTCTTATGACTATAGAAGCAGTTCTGCGAGTGAAGCCTCACTGGAGTAAGAATGGGGACAAGAAATGAGCTATACCGCCCTAGCAATTACAGGCGTCATACTTACCGTGATTACTGACTTATTCATTCTTCGCTCACGATTGTTGCTCACAAAAAGATATTGGGCCTCTTATGCAATCGTAGTTTTCTTTCAGCTGATAACTAACTGGTGGCTCACCTCGCGAGGAATAGTGCAGTACTCCGACGACGCAATTCTCGGTCCACGGATAGCATCTGCTCCTATAGAGGATCTCCTCTTTGGATTTACCCTCGTCACGCTTGTGCTTATTCGTTGGGATAGAGCAAAGGATTAATGGTTTAGGATTGCCCGCGACGAGGCGGTAGCTCAGTTGGTTAGAGCCCCGAACTCATAATTCGGTCGTCGTCGGTTCGAGCCCGACCCGCCTCACTAATTATTCTTAAATACCTTGATTGAGCCGCCGTAGCAAGCAACCCACGTTCTATCTGTAGATGAATCGTAAGTAACACCAATTGGTTCGTTGCAGACCTTGATATTCTGAGTAACTTTCATATCTGCCGTGCGAACCTTTGAGAGAGTTCCACTGCCGTAGTTCACTACAAAGAGCGTGCTTCCATCGCTTGAAATTGCCAAGCTGCGGGCTGCCGATCCGGTCTTCGCACTCTTAAAGAACTTATTACTCTCAAGATTCCAGGCTAAGACTTTGCCTGCCATATTCATCGTTACATACATTCGCTTTCCATCTGGCGAAAGCGCTACTGCCCGAGGATTTGAACCAATTGGAATGAGAGTCTTCGCAAAAGTCTCAAGGTTGACGCGATGAATGTTGGATCCACCCATCTCGGCGATATATGCAAATTGGCTATCTGCAGAGATAGCAATTCCACGCGGATAGCGACCAATCTTTAAATTTTGTACAGTCTTTCCTGTGGCTACGGAAATTACTGTGACTGTATAGGAACACCAATTACTGACAAGGATGTACTTGTTATCTGGGGTAACTACAACAACCTTAGGTACAGACCCCACTGGGTACACCGCGTCGATTTTCTTTGTGGTGAGATTGACTCGGGAGAGGAAACTATTGTCATAACCTGATGCGGGCGAACAAGTGTCGTGGCCTTCCTTATTGAAGCCTTTTCCGTACATTGCATAATTTGTGAAGTAGAAGTGCTTGCCATCTGGTGAGAATGCTCCTTCGACCGGTGCTCCGCGATAGTTTCCAGAATACTTCTTGTATCCGAAGGATGCGAGATCGACCGAGTCAGAAATCGTTGCAACTAGCTCTGTAGTGGTGGCGTCGTACAAGGTGACTGTGTGCGAATACATCATGTTATGTGCGCTTACTAGACCGTTATTAGATGCAGTTACAGACTTAGGCGTGATCTTTCCATTAATTGTCTGAATGAGAACTAACTTCCCCTCGCCGCTAGGGGGTGCTCCATGAGCAGTGAAAACACCTGTGCTCAGGGCTGAGATGAGTATCGCAATCGTTACTTTTCTACGCATAGCGAAATCGTATCGCCAATTTCTCCTTAGCCTTCTCGCGCCATAGGATTAAAGCTATGACCGGCAAAAGCGAGAGCACAGTAAGTAAAAAATGGAGTGCAAAAGATTCTGCCCGCTGCATCATCGTCCCAAGTGAGTTAGACCATAAATACTCGCGCGGTACTTTAGGTGTAATCACTGGTTCTGCTCAATACCCAGGAGCTGCTGTACTGACAACAACAGCAGCGCTAGCAACTGGCCTTGGCGCACTTCGCTTTCACAGCTCTTCCGGTCTTGCTCACCTTGTTCTGCATCAAAGCCCTGAGGCGCTCGTACAGCCGGGCCCGGTAACTGGATGGCTTGCCGGTTCTGGAGTAAGTGAGAAAAAATATTGCGACATCACTACTTGGCTTCGCCATCGCTGGTTTAAGTTATTAGAACGTCAGAGCGTTCCTACAGTTCTCGATGCTGGCGCGTTGTACTTAGCTGGCAAGCTAGATCAACCAACAATGATTACTCCCCATGCCGGAGAGCTCTCTAGACTTTTAACATCCCGTGGAAAAGTTGTGAGTAGTGAACTCATCGAATCTAATCCAAAGTATTGGGCGATCCAGGCTTCAACCCTTCTTGGAGTAACAGTTCTTCTTAAGGGATCAACCACGTATGTCGCTCACAATGACTATCTCATCGAACTTCCGGTTGCGACGCCTTGGCTTGCAACTGCTGGTTCGGGTGATGTTCTTGCGGGAATACTCGCTGCACTCGTTGCTACCAACTACATTGAAATTCTCAATAACTCACATCGTTTGGCAGAGCTCGGTGCGACTGCCGCCTTTATCCATAACCGTGCAGCACTCGCAGCATCTAAAGGTGGTCCCATAACGGCTTCAGCAATTGTGAGCGAAGTTCAACAGACAGTAGCGAAAATTCTCTAACTATCGGGGTTAGCTCTACATAAGCTTCACGATTAGTACACAGGAGAATCACTTTGCTACTGAGAGCTCACTTTCCTCGCTACCTTCTCGACATGGAACTCAACGATAAGAACCCACGACGGATACTCATTCTCGATTGCAATCGCTTTGATCTTGCCACTTTGGCCGATTCGCTGCGCCTGCAAGGACTCGAAATTGTAGGAGAGGCTTCCGACGCGCAATCAGCTCTTCAACGCGCCCGCGCGCTCACCCCAGATGCTGCAGTGATTAACTTTCAGGGATGCGATCAGCCGCTACTCGAAATCGTCGATGCCTTGCGATTAATTAATCCCCTTATCGGAATAGTGTTGCTCACGGACTCTCCTGATCTCAGACTCTATGGAATTTCTGAAGCGGATCTTCCAAGAGGCTGCCAACTGATTGAGAAATCTGCTCTTACCGAACTGCGTGAGATAAAGCGAGCGATTGAGATTTCGCTCTCCCCCATCGCACATACTGCTTGGGTTGCAAATGACTGGGATGGTGCACTGAATTCACTCACCAATATTCAAATCGAAACTCTTCGCCTATTGGCATCAGGGCTGAGTAATTCAGATATCGGTCGCACTCGTTATGTCAGTGAAAAGTCAGTGGAACAGACAATCGCGCGTATCGCTCAGCACCTGCACATCACTCACGAACGTGGTCGCAATATGCGAGTCATTCTCGCCTCTGAATACTTCAAGTGGCTTGGAGCTCCGCGCACGCAAATCCTCGCCTCTCGCTGATACCGCGGCTCTCATATATCTGAGGTAAAGTCTGCGTCATGTCTGGCGAAGTTAATCTCTCAAACATCCGAGAGCGATGGAATGAGGTCCTAGACCGTCTCGAATCATCGAATCGGATTGCATGGCTCGCCTTCTTTGATGCACGTCTTGAATCATTCGGTAATGGTCGACTTACTCTTGATTACTCCGATCCGGCAAAGTTAGGTTTTGGCCATGATTATCGGGAAGCTCGAATTCGCATGGCGCCGCAATTACAAGGCGCTATCCATGATGTTCTAGGAATATCCGTAGTGATCGTTGAAAAGTAATGATTTCTCGCCAGCGATTAATCTCAGCTCTCACCATTACCGCTCTACTTTTCAACCCCATCTCTCCGGCCCTCGCTAATTTCGGTGAATCACCAATCCTGATGAGCGGGCCTGGTACAAGAATTCATGGCGCTGATATCAGTCGCTGGCAACATCCATTTGATAAATCCATCAACTTTAAGAAGATGCAAAAAGCGGGTCTTCGCTTTGTCATGATTAAAGCCTCTGATTCAAGGGATGATTCAGATCAGCTTGCACTTAAATATGTAGCAACTGATCGAAAGCTTGCGCAAGAAGCTGGCATCTATACCGGTTTTTATCACTAC
>WLPB01000094.1 GCA_009698975.1 Actinomycetota bacterium
AAAACCTTCAGCGTAATTTAATGTGTAAGTAGAGAGAACCGGGTGCGATGTTAAAGAAATACTTCGCACCCGGTTCTCTCTTTTCATATAAGGATTACCGAAACTATTTTATCTCTGGACTAATTTTCGTGATTGGCTCCTCGGCCTTTCCAATTGCTTTAGCGGTGAGCGTTCTCGATAACGGGGGAGATGCAAGCGATCTCGGCTTGATTCTTGCGGCGCGTTTGCTCTCTGGAACTCTGCTGATGTTAGTCGGTGGCGTTTGGGCAGATCGACTTCCTCGCAAATGGATAATGATTGGCTCCGATTCTTTCCGCGCTCTTATTGCTCTATTTCTTGTTCTTTTCTCGGCAAACAATCTGCCACTTTGGACAATTGGTTTATTGGTATTTCTCATGGGTGCCGGAGATGCATTTGGTGCACCGGCAGGTACTGCAATTGTGCCGAGCCTACTTCCAGACCATCTTCTCCCGGTCGGAAATGTTGCTAAGGGAATCGTTGGAAAAATTGGAACCATTGTCGGCCCTGGAGTAGGTGGAATTTCGGTAGCGGCGGTTGGAGCAGATCTCACATTTGCAGTAACTGCAGTAGCTTTCCTCATCGGAACGTCGATGTTGCTCGGTATTAAAGAGCCGCCGCGACAAGAAATTCTGGAAGATAAACCAACATTTCTCTTTGAGCTGCGTGAAGGACTCAAGCTGGTCTGGGAAATTAAGTGGATTGCAGCTTCTATTGCAATGGCGACTTTCCAGTTAATGGTCATTGTCGCGGCAGAGACAGTATTGCTACCTGTCATCTCCCGAAGAGAGTTTGGAACTGATGCAGTTTTTGCAATCTCAGCAGCAGCATTTAGTTTGGGTGGAGTCATCAGCGCCGTAGTTGCAATTAAAATCAAAACTACTCGGCCGGGTCTACTTGCAATTTCAATGTGGTCGCTCTTTGCCGCAGCCCCACTTGCACTAGCTTTTCCAATCAGTCCGCAATTTGTAATATTTGGTTACTTTATCGCTGGGCTTTCTATCGGAGGGTGGGAGGCTTACTGGGTAACTGCGGTACAACGCGAAGTGCCACAAGATATGCAAGGACGCGTATTTAGTATCGATATGGTCGGATCTGGTGGCTTGATGCCAATCGGAATGGCGCTGGTAGGTCCGGCAGTTGCTCTCTTCGGTGAGAAGTCATTCTTACTTGGCGCAATTGTCTTCCATCTCATTATTTGTTATCTCGTATTACTTGTACCCGGGGTCAAAGAGTTGCGTGATCCTCGAAGAGCGAAAGAGCAATCTGCCGAGAGTGATTCCACTCAGGGCGAACAGAGTTAAGCTTAATTAATCGCACCTAATTGCCCAATCAAAACTATATTTAGCCCATGACCACACGAATTGGCGAGGCTAACGACCTCTTGAAGTGCTCCTTCTGCGGAAAGACCCAGAAGCAGGTTAAGAAACTCATTGCTGGACCCGGCGTCTATATCTGCGATGAGTGCATCGAGCTTTGTAACGAAATCATTGTTGAAGAACTCTCCGAGCAAACCTCACTTGGTCTCTCTGAACTTCCTAAGCCACAAGCAATCTTTGAATTCCTTGATCAATATGTAATTGGTCAAGATCGCGCAAAGAAGTCTCTCTCAGTCGCTGTCTACAATCACTACAAGCGAGTGCAATCGAGTGATGCTCGAGGCGAAGACGGAATCGAACTTGCGAAGTCAAATATTCTTCTTCTGGGACCAACTGGATGTGGCAAGACGCTGATGGCGCAAACCCTTGCTCGCATGCTCAATGTTCCCTTTGCAATTGCGGATGCAACAGCTCTTACTGAGGCCGGTTATGTTGGCGAAGATGTAGAAAACATTCTCCTCAAACTTCTCCAAGCTGCAGATTACGATGTAAAGAAAGCTGAAACAGGAATTATCTACATCGATGAAATCGATAAGGTTGCTCGCAAGGCAGAGAACCCATCAATTACTCGAGATGTTTCGGGTGAAGGTGTACAGCAGGCACTTCTTAAAATTATCGAAGGCACTGTTGCTTCCGTTCCGCCACAAGGTGGGCGCAAACATCCACACCAAGAATTCATTCAAATCGATACAACAAATGTTCTCTTTATTGTCGGTGGCGCTTTCTCTGGCCTCGATAAAATCATCGAAGCGCGCAGTGGTGCATCAGGCGTTGGATTTAATGCCGAGATTTCGCCAGCATCAGAGCGCAACACCAAGGATATTTTCGCTGATGTTATGCCAGAAGATCTCCTCAAATTTGGAATGATTCCAGAATTCGTTGGACGCCTTCCTGTCCTGACAAGTGTTGAGAATCTTGATAAGCCTGCACTGATGCAGATTCTTACCGAGCCAAAGAATGCACTTGTAAAGCAGTATCAAAAGCTCTTTGATCTCGATGATGTGGTCCTTGAAATTTCTCCAGACGCTCTCGAGGCTGTGGCCGAATTAGCAATGGAACGCGGCACAGGTGCCCGAGGCTTGCGCGCAATTATGGAATCCGTACTTCTTGGCGTGATGTATGAAGTACCAAGCCGCGCGGATGTCGCAAAGGTCATTATCGAGAAGGAGTGCATCACTTCTAAGGCCCCAGCTACCCTCATTGAGAGAGTCGGTGAAGTTCCAAAGCGCTCATCACGACGCGATAAGAGCACTGAGGAAAAGAGCGCGTAGCCTTATGGCTTAGACTGCGCTCCATGACGAAGCGCGAACTCGCTCCATCCTTTATACCTGCCGATATTGAGCCTCGCCTCTATCAGCACTGGGTCGATTCAGGCTTCTTCACCGCTGACGCTTCATCACCTAAAGAACCTTTTACGATTGTTATCCCGCCACCGAATGTGACGGGCAATCTCCATATTGGACATGCACTCGATCAGACGCTGCAAGATTGTTTAACGCGCATGAAGCGTATGCAGGGATATGAAGCGCTCTGGTTACCAGGAATGGATCACGCCGGCATCGCCACACAAAACGTTGTTGAAAAACAATTGGCCGCACAAGGGCTTACTCGCCACGATCTCGGCCGCGATGAATTTGTAAAGAAGGTCTGGGAGTGGAAAGCCGAATCTGGTGGACAGATTCTCGGTCAGATGAAACGCCTTGGAGACTCTGTTGATTGGTCTCGTGAAGCATTCACTATGGATGCAAATTTATCGCAAGCTGTTCTTACTATTTTCAAGAAGTTATTTGATGCGGGGCTAATTTATCGCGCAGAGCGAATTATCAACTGGTGCCCGCGATGCCTTACAGCGCTTTCAGATATCGAAGTTGAGCATCAAGATGATGCTGGCGAGTTTGTCTCTGTTCGATACGGTGATGGCGAACAAAGCATTGTTGTTGCAACAACTCGCGCCGAGACAATGATGGGCGATGGCGCCGTTGCAGTTCATCCTAATGACCCGCGCTACAAGCACATGGTTGGCACAGAGGTAATGCTTCCGCTCGTTAACCGAATGATTCCAATCATTGCTGACGAACTTGTTGATCCTGACTTTGGAACCGGCGCAGTCAAGGTCACGGCAGCACACGATCCCAATGACTTTGAGATGGCGATGCGCCACAACGTGCCTTTTGTTGTCATTATGAATGAGCATGGCGTGATGGCTGGCACCAATACCGAATTTGATGGAATGGATCGATTCGATGCGCGTGTGGCTGTTGTCGCAAAGCTCAAAGAACTCGGACGAATTGTTGCCGAAAAACGTCCATACATACACGCAGTCGGTCACTGTTCACGATGCGAAACAACTGTCGAACCACGTCTTTCCAAGCAGTGGTTTGTAAAGGTTGCACCACTTGCAAAAGCGGCAGGGGATGCGGTCCGCGATGGTCGCGTCGTAATCGAACCGGCTGAACTTGCACCGCGTTACTTTGATTGGATCGATAACATGCACGACTGGTGCATCTCTCGCCAATTGTGGTGGGGTCATCGAATTCCGGTCTGGTACGGACCAAATGGCGAAGTAATTGTTGTTGGCCCTGGCGAAGTTGCACCAGAGGGTTACATTCAAGATCCCGATGTGTTGGATACCTGGTTCTCATCTGCTCTCTGGCCATTCTCCACACTTGGCTGGCCCAATGAGACTGCGGACCTCAAGAAGTTCTATCCAACGAGCGTTCTTGTAACGGGCTATGACATTCTCTTCTTCTGGGTTGCTCGCATGATGTTATTCGGCCTCTTTGCAATGGATGGTGTTCCACCGTTTGGAACAATCGTTCTCCACGGACTTGTGCGCGATCAATTCGGCAAGAAAATGTCTAAGTCGAAGGGCAATGTTGTTGATCCGCTCGATTTCATCGACAAATACGGCGCAGATGCTCTGCGATTTACTTTAGCGCGCGGATCAAACCCCGGCAAAGATCAGGCACTCGCAGAAGATTGGATTGCGGGCTCTAGAAACTTCGCAACAAAGCTTTGGAATGCGACCCGCTTCGCAATGATGAATAACGCAAACGTCGAAGGCGAACTTCCAGATGTTAATTCACTCAATGCAATTGATAAGTGGATACTCTCAAGATTGAGCGAGACCACGGCCGAATACAACACCTTGCTCGAAAACTATGAATTTGCTCGGGCTAGTGAAGTTATCTATCACTTTGCTTGGGATGACCTCTGCGATTGGTATCTCGAACTATCAAAAGAGACTTTTGCATCAGGAAACTCTGAGGCATCAGCGCACGTACTGGGCCACGTCTTAGATCAGCTCTTCCGTTTATTGCATCCAGTGATGCCATTTATTACCGAAGAGCTCTGGACAACCTTTACCGGTGGATCCACCCTTATGCATGCAACATGGCCCATAGCCGATGCATCCCATCTTGATAAGAAATCCGAAGCTGTAATTACACAACTGCAATCTGTAATTACAGAGGTTCGACGTTTCCGAAATGATCAAGGAATAAAGCCAAG
>WLPB01000095.1 GCA_009698975.1 Actinomycetota bacterium
AGTAGCTTGACTCCGATGAATCCCAAAATCACTGACAGGCCCTTACCGATATAGATCAGGCGCGTCATGAGGCCACCAATTAAGAAGTAGAGCTGGCGCAGCCCCATTAAGGCAAAGATATTTGCAGTAATAACGATGTAAACATTTTGGGTAAGACCAAAGATTGCCGGAATCGAATCAAGCGCGAAGAGTAGGTCTGTCATTCCTAGCGCGAGCAAGGCAATAGTAAATGGCTTGAGCCCCTTTGCGCGAAGCCAGTGAATAATCTTGCTCTCATCTTCTTCGACTTCACTTCCGTGAGAGCTCTCCATGAAGAGGGTGACCGCGGTGTAGATAAGGAAAGCACCGAAGATAAAGAAGACCCAACTAAATCGCTCGATTGCTGCAGCGCCCAGAGAAATCGCAATCACTCGGAGAACAAGGGCGATCAGGATTCCAATAAGTAACGCAAGCTGTTGCTTCTGCTTTTCGATTTTAAGGCGAGTGAGAATAAGAACAAATACAAAGAGATTATCGAAAGAGAGTGAGTACTCGGTAAGCCACCCTGCGAAAAATTGTTGTTGCTCTTCTTTTCCGAGCCATTGGCTCATATAAAGACCAAAAGCGATTGCTAACGAAACATAAAAGAGGCTCCACACTGTCGCCTCGCGCATAGAAGTGTCCTTCTTGCGCCTAGAAACCGCCCATGCAAAGTCAAGGGCAATAATTGTTCCGAGTGCTGTCAAAGTAATGACCCAGTTAGTTGTAGAAATTGTATTGACGGTCTCTGTAACTGGATTATTCGGGCTATAAATCATGGCGAGAGCCTAACATCGAGTAAAAAAATTCCACGATAAGGTGGAGCTCATGAGCCTAGGTTCCCCATTTAATCGCCTCTGGTCTGCCAGCATCTTCTCTAATTTAGCTGATGGTTTGGCAATGACCGCTTTTCCATTGCTGGCAATCTCTCTTACAAAAGATCCGGTTCTGATTTCGATTATCGGAGCGCTCGTAATGTTGCCTTGGCTTCTCTTTGCGGTACCGATTGGCGCAATCGTAGATTCGGTCAATCGTAAATATGTGATGGCCGCAGCCGATGCTGCCCGATCACTCATTGCAGCAACCCTGACCCTAACTATTGTTTTTGATGTAATAACTATTTATTGGCTCTTCGCAATCGTTTTCGCAGTTGGAATCTGTGAGGTTTTTGCAGATACTTCTGCACAAACCGTTCTGCCCGCGGTAGTTGAAAAGGAAAAGCTTGAAGTTGCTAACTCTCGTATGGAGATAACGCATACGATTATTCAAAGCTTTGTTGGCGCGCCTATCGGAGGGTTGATTTATGCAGTCGCAGCCATCGCTCCATTTATTGCAAACTCAGTAGGATTTTTCGTCGCAGCGATTATCTGCTTGACGATTCCAATCAAATTTGTGAAAACTGAGCGAAAGAGCGGAAAGACCGGGTTCCCTGCACTAAAAGAAGATATGAAAGAAGGCATCAGCTTTCTGTGGAGCCATAAAGATCTCCGACGTTTGGTGTTGATGACATCAGCTATTGGAATCGGATTTTCATTTGCCTCGTCCACACAGATTCTTTTTCTAGTTGACCTCTTGAACTTAGATCCAAAGTACTTTGGTCTGTTAATGAGCGCATTTGGTGCATTCTCATTGCTTGGCGCATTTCTTGCCCCTAAGAGTGCAAAGAAATTTGGCCGCGGCAATGTCTTGCGCACGGCGATGATTACTTCAACTGGCCTCACCTTCGCCACAGCTTTCTCTCCTAATCTTTGGGTCTTTATCGCACTCGCACTCGTCGGCGCATTCTCGATTGTTCACTGGAATATTGTTTTGATGGCTACTTACCAACGACTGATTCCGCAAGAAATTTACGGCCGAGTCCACGGAGCAAGACGCACCTTGGTATGGGGCTCGATGCCTATCGCATCTCTACTGGGTGGATTTGTAGCAAAGATTGATTTAAGACTTCCATTTGTTATTGGTGGAGCATTTGCATTTGTACTCGCACTTACTCACGCACGCTTCATTAAATCTGTCGGAGATAGTGGTGCCGCCGGGCTAGAAGATGTAGTTTCTTCGAGTGAAGAATAAGGTCAAAGTAAAGCTCGGCGCATCCTTTTGGCGTCTATGGAGCTCGAGTGCTATTTCTAACCTTGGTGATGGAATTGCCGCAGTTGCATATCCATGGCTGGCATCTTCAGTTACACGTTCACCACTCTTGATTGCTCTGGTCGGATTCGCATCACGGCTTCCATGGTTGATCTTCACTCTCTTTGCCGGAGTGCTCTCAGATAGATTTAATAAGAAAGCAATCTTGGTGAGTATGGATCTCCTTCGCGGTTTCATGACCATTGCCGTCGCCATAGTTGTGACAATCAGCGCCAAAGATTTGCCAGCACTCGATGAGTTAAAGAATTTGACTTCACTGCCCACTAATTGGCCGCTCTACCTCACCTTATTAATTGCTTCGATTTTCTTTGGGATGGCAGAAGTTCTACGAGATAACACAGCTCAAACTTTCCTTCCGCTGGTTGTCGAGAAAGCTAAACTCGAAAGAGCAAATGGAAGACTCTGGAGCGCCGAAAGTCTTACCAATACCTTCATCGGTCCACCTATCGGAAGTTTTTTAGTGGCGGTCGCGATCTTCCTTCCTTTCTGGATTGATGCAGCATCATTTTTCATCGCTGCCGGTGTCATTGCCTCAATCAAGGGTTCATTCGCACCGGTTACTGAAGGCAAAACCGAGAAGATAAATTTCAAGAGTGAGATCCGCGAAGGATTTGCTTGGCTCTGGAGCCACTCCCTATTTCGCACCCTTGCAATAGTTCTCGGCTGCATGAACTTCACAGGCGCACTGGTCGGTGCAACATTTATTCTCTTTGCCCAAGAAGTTTTGCAGACCAGTGTTCAAGTCTTCGCAATCCTCGGTACCGCCGGTGCTATCGGCGGGCTACTTGGAAGCACCTTAGGAGATCGCGTTTCAGCCAAATTTGGCAGCGGACCGACTCTGCGGTTGGCGCTGATCTCTGCGCCGCTCATTAATTTCGTTATTGCATTTATTACCTCATGGCAGGTCCTCTGGATTCTGACTGCAATAGAGATGTTTATCGCCGTTCTATGGAACCTCATCACCGTCTCGCTCCGGCAATCGACAATTCCCACCCACCTCTTCGGCCGGGTCAATTCGGTCTATAGATTCTTCGCCTGGGGCTCAATCCCACTTGGCGTGATCGCAGGAGGTGCCATTGTGCGCATTGCTGAGGAGTTCATCTCTCGAGACTCAGCCCTGCGCCTTAACTATCTAGTCGCCGCCCTTATTGGCGGCCTGATTTTCGCATTTGCCGCCCCATTGCTGACTACCGCTCGAATTGAGGCGGTGAGGGGCGATATCTAGGGGTAGCCAAGCCTAAATATCAGAATTTACCTTGCATTTACCCCCTGTCTACGGAAAGATTCGCCAACCACTACTTATAAGGGAAGTCGACTCTTTATAAGTGGTGTTCACACTCAAATCCCCTCAAGGAGGACAAATGAAGGTAACACGCGCTAAGGCCGCGTTGGCCGTCGTAGCAGCACTTGCTGTTGGCGTCTCAACGTTAGTCCCAGCAAATGCTGCAACACGTTCAACAGTGATTCTTCACGAAACAAACCCAATCACTACATTGAACTGCAGCACACCAGAAGGTAACTCAACAAGCTGTTCTGCACTTAGCTATTTGCAGGGTGCAGGCTTCCTTTACTACAACAACAAGAAGGTCGTTGTTCGCAACACAATCTTTGGTTCATTCAAGGTTGTAAAGAACACTAAGACTGACTACCGTGTTGAGTACACAGTGAACCCAGGACGCGTCTGGTCAGATGGCACACCAATTACAGGTGTAGACCTTCTTATGTCACACGTTCTTAGCTCAAACAAGTACTCAATCGCTGCAGGTCTTGGCGATCCAAATGATGAGAAGACACCACCAGCATTTAACAGCCTCGGCTACGGTGGAACATACGCTGACAACATTGTTGGCGAGCCAGTTCTCTCAGCAGACAAGATGAAGGTAACTCTTCAGTACGCAAAGCCAATCGCTAACTGGGACCTTTACGGCCCTGGCCCATCAGCAGTTCACTCATATGTGCTTCTTGCTGAGGGAAAGACAAAGCTCGGTACAGTTGCTGAGAATGAGGCTGCTCGCGAGAAGTTCTTGAAGGCATTTAATTCAAAGGACACTGCTTTCCTTAAGAAGATCGCAAAGGTTTGGAACGAAGACTTCAACATCACTGCTGTTGATGACAAGACAAACCCACTTCTTCTTATCTCAAACGGTGGATTCATGATTGAGTCTGCAGTTACAAAGCAATCTGTCACACTCGTGCAGAACAAGAAGTACAACTCAGGTCCAGCACTTTCAGGTGGAGTCGATAAGATCATCTTTAAGTACATCTCTGACGGAACAGCAGCTGCTCAGGCACTTGCTAACGGCGAGCTCGATGTTTACGCAGGTCAGGCACCTGCTGACGGTGTAGCAAAGCTCAAGGCAATCAAGGGCGTTAGCGTTCTTGGTAAGGAAGAAGTTGCTTACGAGCACTGGGATCTTCGCTATGACTCAACAGTAGGAGAGGATCCATACACTGGTCCATTCTCATACAAGTATGGTCAGAAGTCACAGGATCTACGTACAGCATTCCTTCTTGCACTTCCACGTCAAGAAATCATGGAGAAGCTCATTGCACCAATCAACGGTGTAACAAAGCCAATCCAGTCAACATGGGTATCACCAGGATCTGACCTTTACAACAAGGTCACATCAACAAACGGTTCAGGCTTCTACACAATTGGATCACAGGCGACGCGCGAGCGCCGTGCTTTGGCTCTC
>WLPB01000096.1 GCA_009698975.1 Actinomycetota bacterium
AGCAGTTAAGGGGCGACTTAATTCTCAGAAGAGCGATGGAGATGCAGCAACATGGCTTCCGCCACTGAAAAGTTATCGGTGTACTTATGTTGCCCGCCAGATTGCAGTCAAAGCTAAATATTCATTGTGGGTAACTATCGCCGAGAAAACAGCGATGAAGAATATTTTAGTTAAGTGCCCGGATCAGTTACTGCCCTAATTAAATTTAGTTAACTGTTTTGTAGCGATCATAAGAAGCTTGAATTTCTGCTTCCGCTTCATCATGTCCAACCCAGTCGCCACCGATAACTTCTTTACCTGGCTCTAGCGTTTTATAGACTTCGAAGAAGTGTTTGATTTCATCTAGTTCGTAGACTGGCAAATCGTTAATATCTTTAATTCCAGATTTGCGAATATCACCAGCTGCTACACAGAGAAGCTTGTCATCGCCGCCTTTTTCATCAGTCATGCGCAACATTGCAACGGCGCGAGCAGAGACAACGCATCCTGGAAAAGTTGGCTCATCAAGCATCACGAGTGCATCCAGCGGATCGCCATCGTTAGAGAGAGTGTTCTTTACAAAGCCATAATCATGCGGGAAACGGGTAGCGGTAAAGAGCATGCGATCAAGACGAATCTCGTGGGTCTCATGGTTGATCTCGTACTTGTTCCGTGAGCCTGCTGGGATTTCAATGACTACATCGAAGATCATCGGTGACTTCTTTCCTGGAGCCTTATCGGATTACAAATCAAGCGGAAAACTTGGGGTGAACGACGGGGCTCGAACCCGCGACATCTCGGACCACAACCGAGTGCTCTACCAGCTGAGCTACGCCCACCATGTGCTGTGCAAGGGCTTACTTTACCCGTTAGCAGTCCCAGTAAAAACCGAGTTTCGGTAGTAGGCCAACTCAGCAATTGAATCTTGAATATCGCCGAGCGCGCGATGATTGCCGGTCTTGGCGGGAGCGGCAAAGTAGGCCTTGGGATACCAGCGGCGGGTGAGCTCTTTAATGGTCGAGACATCGATGGTGCGATAGTGCAAAAAGTCGGCCAAAGTCTTCATATCTCGTGCGATGAAGTTGCGATCGACCGATACTGAATTTCCTGCCAGCGGTGACTTTCCTGCGACTACTCCTGCTGATTCGAGATAGGCCAGAATCTGGGTTTCGGCATCAGAGACCGATATGCCTGCTGGAATCTTCTCGATTAGCCCTGAGGCTGTGTGCATTTCGCGGACGAAGTCATTCATGCCATCGATCTGTCCTGGGGTGGCATGGATAACCAGGTCTACGCCCTCACCAATGACATTGAGCTCAGAGTCAGTAACGAGGACGGCAATCTCGACAAGGGCGTCATTGACGAGGTCAAGCCCCGTCATCTCGCAATCAATCCAGACGAGGTGGGGGAGTTCGATAGCCATGAGGGCAGGCTACACGCTCCGGAGCGAAGGAGATATTTCAATTCTCGTTCACCTGCTGTTCACCAAGTATCTGCCTTTTTTCGCTCACGAGGGTGAAGTATTCGCAACATGTCGACCGCCCCTGCGCCGCGCCTGATCACCACAGAGCCACGCCTTTCGGACAAGATTTTTCGACGAATCGTTACAGCAGGTGGCCTATCTTCATTAGCAATCTTAAGTTTGATTACCTTTTTTCTAGCATTTCGTGGCTTCGAAGTTTTGCGTGAAGAGGGCCTTGGGTTCATCACCTCCTCAGATTGGTCAATTCAAACTGATGAAGCTGGAAATGTAATCGACAGCAATTTTGGTTTGGCCGCGATGTTGGTCGGCACAATTCTTTGTGCATTTATTGCTGTCATCATCGCGTTGCCTATCTCAATTGCCTCGGCGCTCTACCTCAATTTTTATTCGCCGCAGTGGCTTAAAAAGTTCTTAGTCGCCATCGTTGACATGATGGCTGCATTCCCATCGATCCTCTTTGGTATTTGGGGGTTCTTGGTCCTCATGCCATCAGTTGAGTACTGGGCAAAGCTAATCAATAAGTATCTTGGATTTATTCCCGCATTTGAAGTCAAGCCATACTTTTTAACTCGTTCTCCATTTATTGCAGGCGTTGTACTTGCCATCATGATTATTCCGATCATCACATCAGTTTCTCGTGAAGTTTTCTCACAAACTCCACTTGATCGAATTCAAGCTGCGTATGCACTTGGCGCAACTCGCTGGGCGATGATCAAGGCGGTTGTGTTGCCGTACGGTCGCAGCGGTGTTATCGGTGGTGCGATGCTCGGACTTGGTCGCGCAATGGGAGAGACCGTTGCAGTATTTACAGTGCTGAACATTGTTTTCCAAGTGAACTGGCATATGTTGCTTGGCGTCGGCGGCAACGTCGCTTCATTGATTATTCTCAAGTTTGGCGATGCCAGCCCATACGAAATTAAGGCCTTGATGGCTGCTGGCTTGGTTCTCTTCTTGTTAACCCTTGCAGTCAATGCGGTTGCTGATGTGATCGTCAAAAAGACAGGAAAGTCAGGGCGATGAGTACTGTGAAACCACAGAAGCCATGGGTGGCATCAAGATCCGACCGTGTACGTGATGCATCAATTTTCCTTGGCTCAGTGGTCTTTTCTTATCTCTTTGTTGGATTTACTCCCATGAACGGCAAGCTCGCTTACTTCTCAGTTTTCTTTATAACTTTGACGGCAGCAAATGGAATTAGCGGTTTTGTGAGATATGGCTTGGCATCAGCAAAAGATGGAGCGCTCAAGACTTTAGTGGGATTCGGAGCAGTTGTAACGATTATTCCAATCGCAAGCATCCTCGCCACCGTTATCAAGAACGGGTATAAGGGAATTCAACTCAACCTCTTCTCGCAAGATATGTCATTAGCGACGCCAACAGATCCATTGACCAATGGCGGCATTCTCCACGCGATCTCGGGAACCCTTATTTTGGTAGCAGTTGCTCTCATTATGTCTGTACCCCTAGGAATTTTGACAGCACTTTATTTGACTGAGATTAGAGGGCGCTTTACTCGACCAATTCGATTCTTAGTCCAAGCTATGTCTGGTGTGCCTTCCATTGTCGCCGGTCTCTTTATTCTTTCTTCTGTTCTATACCCAATCACGAAGGCCTACTCTGGATTTATGGGCTCACTCGCCCTCACAATTTTGATGATCCCAACTGTTGCCCGTACCTCTGAGGAAGTTCTTAATCTGATTCCTAATGATCTTCGCGAAGCCGGCACCGCGCTCGGCGGAACACAGTGGCGCACAGTCGCGATGATTGTGTTGCCAGCTGCGCGCAGTGGCTTGATTACTGCAGTCATCCTTGGTGTGGCTCGCATTGCCGGTGAAACCGCACCGTTATTACTTCTCACAGGCGGCGGCGACAAAATAAATGGCAATCCTTTTAGTGGCCCTATGGGCTCCCTTCCTTATTACATTTGGAAGTCATTTAATGCAGGTTCACCTGAAGCAATCACACGCGCATGGGCTGGTCTACTTGTCCTCGTCGTTCTTGTTCTCTTTCTCTTTACCTCAGCACGTTACTTAAGTACTAGAAAGGTCTCTCGATGACTAATGCGCTATCTGACGTAGCAAATGCCCAGGTGCCTCGCACCCATGGAACTCGTGCTGCCGGAACAGGCCTAGAAGCACGAGGTATACATGCATGGTTCGGAAAGCATCATGCGCTCGAGAACATTTCACTCGACTTTGCACCAGGAACAGTGACAGCACTGATCGGTCCTTCAGGGTGTGGCAAATCAACATTTATCCGCACACTCAACCGTATGCATGAATTTATTCCATCTGCAGCGATGGCTGGAGAAGTTCTACTTGACGGAAAAGATGTGTACGCCCCTGGTACGGATGTCACCAAGATTCGTCTTCAAATTGGAATGGTCTTCCAGAAGCCAAATCCATTCCCATCTATGACTATCGGCGAAAACGTTCTCTCAGGTCTCAAACTCGCGCAACTTAAGGTTGATAACAAAGATGATTTACTCCAGGATTGCTTGGAACGAGCCGGTCTTTGGAAAGAGGTAAAGGATCGTCTTGGAGCTCACGGTGGTTCACTCTCTGGCGGACAACAGCAGCGCCTTTGTATTGCGCGCGCACTTGCAGTAAAGCCACAAGTTCTGCTGATGGATGAGCCTTGTTCGGCGCTTGACCCAGGATCTACCCTTCGCATCGAAGAGACAATACGTCAGCTCTCTGAGACGATGACAATTGTTATCGTCACTCACAATATGCAACAGGCAGCTCGCGTATCGGACTACACCGCTTTCTTCCTCTCAGATGGCGGCCCAGGCACCATGGTCGAGGTTGCGCCTACAACTGAGATTTTCTCCCGCCCTAAAGATAAGCGAACAGAGGATTACGTCACCGGTCGCTTCGGCTAAGCAGACACCAATTGTTCACCTAAGTGTTAGGTGACGTTTGCGAAGAAGGACCGATTGGTTTACCCCCGATACATATATTTCCCCTTGTAAGCACAACCACATCTAATAAGGGGAAATACATGAGAGTTTCAAAGCTCGCGAAAGTTGCATCAATTGCACTCGCGTTTGGCTTGGTGGCATCAACACCTGCATATGCAGCAAATCTTCAGGGTTCAGGCGCATCTTTCCCAGCGCTATTAATTGAGGCATGCAAGGCTCCATTTGCCTCAGCCACCGCACACACTTATACCTATGCCTCATCATCTTCAGGAACTGGCCAGGCAAACTCAGATAAGTCAATCGGCGATTTCTGGATGTCAGATGGCGCGTACACAGCGACAACAAAGCGTTCATCACTAATCCACATCCCGCTAGTTGCAGCACCAGTCGCAATTCTTCACAATATTCCGAATAGCAAGACGCTCCAGCTTTCAGCTGCGACAGTTGCCAAAATCTTCTCAGGTCAAA
>WLPB01000097.1 GCA_009698975.1 Actinomycetota bacterium
CCAACTTAGGCGCTTAAAACCTGCTCGATATGTTTGGCCAATTGGCACTGGCCGTTACATAATGAGCCCTGCAAAACCGTCCCTTACACCGGCAACTAAAAGGAGCCCATCGATGGCTAAGAAACTCTCACCAGAAGCACGTTCAATCCTTAATTCTCGCATCACTCGTCGCTCAGTTCTTGCTGGTGCAGGCGCTGTAGCTGGAGCATCTGCGCTCGCTGCATGCGGTGGCGGATCAGGTGGCGGTTCAGCTGCTGAATCAGTGCGCTGGGCTAACTGGACACTGTACTTAGATGTAGATGAATCAGGAACAAAATATCCAACTCTCGAAGCATTCGAAAAAGAGTTCGGAATCGATGCGGTTTATTCAGAAGACATTAACGATAATGACGAGTTCTTCGGCAAGGTCCAAGGACAGCTCAAGCTCGGAAAAGATATTGGTTACGACATCATTACACCGACTGACTGGATGGCTGGACGTTTTATTCGCCTCGGTTACACACAAAAATTTGATAAGGCAAATATTCCTAATGCAAAGAATTTGCTACCAACACTAGCAAGCCCATCATTTGATCCAAACCGTGATCACTCACTTACTTATCAGAGCATCATGGCAGGACTCGGATGGAACACTGCGGTAAATCCAAAGGGAATGAAATCAATTGATGACCTGTGGACTCCCGCAAATAAGGGCAAGGTTATTGTTCTCTCTGAAATGCGTGACACCATCGGCGTCATCTTGCTTTCTCAGGGCGTAGACATCACAACTGTTACCGAAGATCAGTTCATGAATGCAGTTGACTTCCTTCAGGGCAAGATCAACGATGGATGGATTCGCGGCGTAAAGGGCAACGAGTACAAGGAAGATTTGATTTCAGGCGATGCCACTGCGGTAATTGCTTGGGCGGGCGATCTATTCCAGCTCTCCAATGAGAATGAAGGAAAGTTTGACTTCGCTATCCCTGAATCAGGCGGAACAATCTCAGGCGATAACTTCCTTATTCCTTCAACTGCATCAGCTGAAGGTAAGGCAAATGCAGAGAAGCTCATCAACTACTACTTCGACCCAGTAGTAGCAGCTGAAGTAGCTGCATATGTGAATTATGTGACTCCAGTGATGGGCGCACAGGAAGAGATGGAGAAGATTGACCCTGTCTTGGCGAAGTCTGAGTACATCTTCCCAACCGAGAAGACAATGTCACGCCTGAACGTATTTAAGGCGCTCACACCTGCAGAAGAGACTTCATGGACAGAGGCCTTCCAAAAGGCCGCTGGTAATTAAGTTGGCAGATAAGTCGACCCTGCACGGAGATCTTCGTCTTACCAATTTAAATAAGACATATGGAGATTTCACAGCTGTAAAAGATTTGTCATTGACCATACCTGAAGGTTCTTTCTTTGCATTGTTAGGACCTTCAGGTTGTGGCAAGACCACAACCCTTCGAATGGTTGCCGGTCTTGAAGAACCAACACAGGGAACTATCGCTCTGGGTGGCACTGACATCACATTTGCCAAGCCGTACCAGCGTCCAATCAATACAGTTTTCCAAAATTACGCGCTCTTTCCTCATCTCACCATTTTTGAAAATATCGCTTTCGGCCTTCGTCGTCGCGGTATCAAAGATGTCGATGATCAGGTCAATAAAGCACTCGATCTCGTAGAACTGCCGCATCTTGCTAATCGAAAGCCGACGCAGTTATCTGGCGGCCAACAACAGCGCATCGCACTTGCTCGCGCAATTGTTAATCGCCCAGCACTTCTCTTGCTCGATGAGCCACTGGGTGCACTTGACCTCAAACTTCGCCGCCAGATGCAGATCGAACTCAAGTGGATTCAGCGCGAAGTTGGAATCACATTCGTTCACGTCACGCACGATCAAGAGGAAGCCATGACTATGGCCGACACAATTGCGGTGATGAACGAGGGCGAGATCGAACAGATGGGTTCTCCTGCCGACCTCTATGACAATCCAAAGACAGCTTTTGTAGCTAACTTCCTTGGCCAGTCCAATCTCATTAAAGCAACGATTTCCGGCAATGATGGCGATAACCATATTGTTGATATCTTCGGTCAGAAGATCTCGCTCGCAAAGAACAGATCGCATGCAGTAGATAACTCTATCTTTGCCGGTATCCGCCCCGAAAAATTCCGTATCTCACGGGTAGCTACACCGACTTCCGGAAACATCCTCTCTGGCGGCAAAGTCGAAGATGTTTCATACATCGGGGTTTCAACTCAGTATCAAGTGATGATGCCGTGGGGACAAGAGCTGATGGTCTTCGAGCAGAATGATGATGCAGTCGCTCCATTTAGCGTTGGCGAAGATGTCAATATCTCCTGGGAATCTGGATTTACATTTGCCCTTCGCGGTGATGAAGATGCCGAGGCTGGAATGGAAGTCGAACCAGAAGAGATTATCGACGAAGATGAGTAAGTCAGGCATCTCGAGCCCCCGTACTCCCTATCTACTTCTACTCCCAGGTTTAATCTTTCTCTTTACCTTCTTTATTTTGCCGATCATTAATCTGGCTCAAAGTTCGACACAGACGAAGATTGCCGGCGGCGATGTTGGCGAATTCGAGCAAACCCTAGCTTTCAATAATTACGTCACTGCATTCGTGGATAACAAAGAGCAATTTGGAAGATCTTTCTTATTTGCAGGTCTCGCGACTATTTTGGCGTTAGCTATTGCCTACCCGCTCGCGTATGCACTCGCATTCAAGGTCGGGAAAATGAAAAATATCCTCCTTGTATTAGTCGTTGCACCATTCTTCACATCCTTTTTGCTCCGTACCGTGGCATGGAAACAAATTCTGGGTGAGAATGGATTTATTGTTCCTATTCTGCGAAAACTAGAACTTATCTCTCCAGCCACCACTCTGACTTCCACTTCATTTGCGGTAGTCGCGGGCCTTACCTATAACTTCTTACCATTTATGACGCTGCCGCTATACGCATCTATCGATCGCATCGATCCCCGCACCCTCGAGGCCTCAGGTGATCTCTACGCAAACGGCTTCACAACTTTCCGCAAGGTGACCTTGCCACTATCGATGCCGGGTGTTGTCGCTGGTACTTTGCTTACTTTTATCCCAGCAGCCGGCGACTATGTAAATGCGGAACTTCTGGGTGGAATAAATGACAAGATGATTGGAAATGTGATTGCTTCACGGCAACTTGAACTCACGGACTACCCAACTGCCTCGGCGCTCTCATTTACATTGATGGCAGTTATTTTGGTTCTAGTCATTGTCTATATTCGTAAAGCCGGAACAGAGGAGCTCGTATGAGAAACCTCTCTCGCTGGTTCCAACGCAATCTCATTCGAATTTATGTCGTCATCGCTTTTACCTATCTTTTGATTCCGATTGCTTACACAATCGCATTCTCATTTAATAATGGCGGTAGATCTAACCTGGTATGGAAGGGATTCACCTTCGATAACTGGCTCTCACCATGTGGAGTCGATAACGAAGTCTGCATAGCTTTAAGCAATTCAATTCAGATTGGCCTTCTCGCTACTTTCTTCTCGACCATTCTCGGAACGATGATTGCCTTTGCAATTGGCCGACATAAGTTCCGTGGGCGCTCTTCCACCAATTTGCTCATCTTCCTGCCTATGGCGACACCAGAAATTGTCCTTGGAGCATCGATTGCATCACTTTTCTTGCAATCTAATGTCAACTTTGGATTCTGGCCAGTGGTGATATCCCATGTGATGTTCTGTATCTCATTCGTTGTTGTGACCGTTAAGGCGCGAATCGCAAGCCTTGATCCTCGTCTTGAACAAGCAGCGATGGATCTCTATGCCAATGAGTTCCAAACCTTCCGGCGCGTGACTTTTCCGCTTGTGGCTCCAGGTATTGCTGCTGCGGCGCTTCTCGCATTTAGTCTCTCATTTGATGATTTCATTATCACCAACTTCAATCGAGGCTCTAATTTCGACACCTTCCCAACTTTTGTCTGGACGGCAGCACAAAAGGGAATTCCACCACAAGCAAATGTCATCGGTTCGGCAATGTTTATTCTCGCTTTGGCAGTAGTAATCATTGGGCAAATTGTGGGGCGCAAACGCGCAGTTAAATAATGCGCACACTCATCATCCTCGGTTCAACCGGCTCGATTGGCGCACAGGCGCTCGAGATTGTCGATGCTAATCCAGGATTATTCGAAGTCTTGGCAATTTCAGCTGCCGGCACTAATCCGGATCAGATCATCGCCCAAGCAAAGAAGTACGGAGTGAAAACTATTGGCGTAGTTAAAAACGCTGATGCACTTCGCAGCGCCCTGCCTGGTGTTACCGTCATTGATGGGGCTAACGCCTCAACCGAGATTGCCGGTATGAAGTGCGATGTCGTACTCAACGCAATAACAGGATCTATTGGACTTGCACCGACGATTGCAGCTCTTAAGGCTGGCAGCCAATTAGCGCTGGCAAATAAAGAGTCCCTTGTTGCCGGGGGAGAGCTAGTTATGCCGCTAGCTGCACCGAATCAAATTTTGCCGGTCGATTCAGAACACTCTGCTATCTGGCAGTGCTTACAAGGAAATAGAGTTGAAGATGTCTCTCGTCTTGTGCTCACTGCAAGTGGCGGGCCATTTAGAGATCGAGGCGATTTGAGTTCAGTAACACTTGAAGATGCTCTCGCTCATCCAACCTGGTCAATGGGGCCAGTAGTCACAATTAACTCTGCAACGTTAATGAACAAAGGTCTTGAAATCATAGAGGCTCATCACTTATTCGCTCTGCCGTACTCTCAGATTGATGCAGTGATTCATCCTCAATCTATCGTCCACTCAATGGTCGAATACAAAGATGGTTCAACTATTGCCCAGGC
>WLPB01000098.1 GCA_009698975.1 Actinomycetota bacterium
CGTCTATGCCGCGGTAGTTGAGGGCAATAAGTCCAATTAAGATTGCCCCATGAAGTCTTTCTATCTGACGACTCCGATTTACTACGTCAACGATGCTCCTCATATCGGGCATGCCTACACAACCGTTGCTGGAGATGTGTTGACTCGTTGGCACCGCCAACGTGGTGAGTCAGTCTGGTTCCTGACTGGAACAGATGAACACGGTCAGAAAGTGATGCGCACTGCAGAAGAGAACGGTGTTGCACCTCAAGCATGGGCAGATAAATTAGTAACTGATGCGTGGAAGCCGACCTGGGACGCGCTCAATATTGCTAACGATGATTTTATTCGCACTACCGAACCGCGTCATATGGATCGCGTTCAGAAATTCCTGACATCGCTTAAAGATGCTGGTTTTATCTATGAAGGTAATTACGAAGGCCCATATTGTGTGGGGTGCGAAGAGTTCAAACTTCCTGGTGATCTCATCGATGATAAGGGCGAGAAGCTCTGTCCGATTCATAGCAAGCCGGTCGAGATTGTTAAAGAGACAAACTGGTTCTTTAAACTCTCTGCCTTTGCCCAACCACTCTTGGATCATTACAAGAAAGACCCTGGAGCGTGTCAGCCCGAATCTGCCCGCAACGAAGTTATCTCTTTCCTAGAAGGTGGCGTAACAGATCTTTCAATCTCGCGTTCCACATTTGATTGGGGAATCCCGGTTCCATGGGATACCGATCAAGTTGTATATGTCTGGTTTGACGCACTTCTTAATTACGCGACTGCGGTAGGCCTAACGGATGCGCCAGATTCTGAAGGCGGTAAGAAGTTTGCTCAAACGTGGCCAGCCGATGTGCACCTGGTCGGCAAAGATATTCTGAGATTCCACGCAGTAATTTGGCCAGCAATGTTGATGGCTGCCGGTCTTGATATTCCAAAGAAAGTTTTCGCACATGGCTGGCTACTTGTCGGCGGCGAGAAGATGAGCAAATCAAAACTTACTGGAATTGCACCTGCAGATATCACTGACCACTTTGGTGTCGATGCATTCCGTTACTACTTCTTGCGCGCCATCCCGTTTGGCACAGACGGCTCTTTCTCTTGGGAAGATATGAGCGCCCGTTACACATCCGAGCTCGCAAATGACTTTGGAAACCTAGCTTCTCGCCTCGCTGCAATGATTGAAAAGTACTGCGAAGGAGCAATCCCAGCGGTTGCGCGCGATACCGAACTTTCGGCCGCTCTTGAATCAGTTGTGGCTAAGGCAGATGCTGCAATGGAAGTACTTGATTTTCAAGGTGCGATTGTTGCCATCATGGATTTCTGCAAGCAAGTCAATGGCTATGTCACCATTAAAGAGCCTTGGATTTTGGCAAAAGATCCAGCAAACCAAGGTGTTCTCGAGGAAGTTCTCTACAACACAGCCGAATCACTTCGTGCACTCGCAGTACTTCTACATCCGGTAATGCCTGCCACGACAGAAATTCTCTGGGCATCAATTGGCGCAGAAGCAACTCTTGGCGCAATTGATGCTCAAAAGATTAGTTCAGTCGCACAATGGGGACAACTTCCACAGGGTGCACTTGTAACAAAGGGAGCAGTTCTCTTCCCTCGCCTTGAGGTGAAGGAATAATTAGCAATGGCTGATCGCCACAATCGAGATTTAGATCGAGAGTTTGCTCCAATCCCAGAACCGCTTACGGTTGCTGTTGTCGATGCACATGCGCATATAGAAATTATTACCAACACCGCACCTGATTCAGAAGAAGTTCGCCGAGTCTTAGATGATGCAGCATCGGTAGGAGTTGATCGAATCGTTCAAGTTGGCTACTCCGCAGAACAATCTCAATGGTGCGCCGATCTAGCAGAGCTCTATCCAGGTAAAGTTTTAGCAGCAGTAGCACTACATCCCAATGAAGCACCTGTTGTTGATGACCTTCAAAAAGATCTTGCAATTATTGAAAAGCTTGCTTATCTACCGCGAGTACGCGCTATCGGTGAGACAGGTTTAGATTATTTCCGTACTCCACCTGAACTTCGCGGAGTTCAACAAGATTCGTTTAGATGGCATATCGATTTAGCAAAGAAAACCAAGAAGGCGCTAGTAATCCACGATCGTGATTCGCATGAAGATGTTCTCTCACTCTTGCTTGAGGTCGGAGCTCCGGAAAAGACCGTCTTTCACTGCTTTTCTGGCGATGTCGAAATGGCTAAGACCTGCATCGAGCGCGGGTACATCTTGTCCTTTGCCGGCACGATGACATTTAAGAATGCACCTGCTTTACGCGAGGCGCTCAAACTTGTCCCGCACGAGCAACTACTCGTCGAGACTGACTCTCCATTTTTAGCGCCAGCGCCCCATCGCGGTAAGCAGAACACTCCGGCTCAAATTCCGACGATTGTGCGTGCAATGGCGGCAGAGCGCGGTGAAGATCTAGCCGAACTATGCGCGGGCCTATCAGCCAATTCCGAACGAGTCTTTGGATCATTTACATGAGTCTCCTCGGCGCCGCGGAGATTCGCGAGCTAGCAGCAGCACTTGATCTCAAACCATCAAAGTCTTTGGGCCAGAACTTTGTTCATGATGGCAATACTTGTCGCAAGATTGTTCGCACCGCTGGAGTTTTGGCTAGCGATATTGCACTTGAGATTGGACCTGGCCTCGGCTCTCTTACCCTTGCAATGATGGAAGAGGCAGCTCACGTTGTCGTCGTTGAAATCGATAAGCGTCTTGCCGATCAATTACCGATCACCGCTGCAAAACATGCTGATGATCCAAGCAAGCTCACTGTTATCAATCGCGATGCGTTGCAGATTGATTCGCTTCCGATGAATCCGACAGTTCTCATCGCAAATCTTCCATACAACGTCTCTGTTCCAGTCTTCTTACATATGCTCGAAAGGTTCCCGACACTGCGCACCGGTGTTGTCATGGTGCAAGCAGAGGTTGCGGATCGACTTGCCGCAAAGCCTTCGACAAAAGAGTATGGAGTACCGACTGTAAAGGCAGCATGGTGGGCAGATGTCACTGGAGCTGGGGTTGTATCCCGCCAAATTTTCTGGCCTGTGCCGAATGTCGAATCTAAGCTTGTGGCATTTACAAGGCGCGCAACTCCAGGTGATGAAGCGATGCGCCTTCGTCTCTTTGCAATTGTAGATTTGGCATTTGCGCAACGCCGCAAGATGTTGCGTTCTGCACTCTCATCTCGTTACGGAGGATCAGCTGCGGCAGAGACTCTGCTCGCAAGTGCCGGAATCGATCCGACGCTGCGAGGCGAGGCACTGGATATTTCATCCTTCTGCGCTATTGCCGCCCGTGAAATAGAGATAGGGTCATAAGGTGGCTCTTAATTCAGTAACTGTTCGAGTTCCCGCTAAGGTGAATTTGCAGTTATCTGTGGGTCCACGCGAATCCGATGGTTATCACAACCTCGTCTCAGTTTTCCAAGCGGTATCAATTTTTGATGAAGTAACTCTGACAAAATCACATGCCGGTAGCGGTGTAACAATTTCAATCACCGGCGAACAGACTCACGGAGTCCCTGAAGATGATTCAAATTTAGCTGTAAAAGCAGCAAAACTCATCGGCGAGAAGTTTGATTTAGATGTTGATGTTCATATCGAAGTTAAAAAATCGATTCCAGTTGCCGGCGGTATGGCTGGCGGATCAGCAGACGCTGCCGGAACCCTGGTTGCGATGGATGCTCTCTATCGTCTGGACGCTACTCGCGAAGAGCTGCTTGCACTCGGTGCCGAACTCGGTAGCGATGTTCCATTTATGATTTCCGGTGGAACTGCAGTGGGCACAGGTCGAGGAGATCAGTTAACTGCAGCGCTTTCACGCGGCACCTATCACTGGGTCTTCGCGCTCTCTACGGTAGGGCTATCAACTCCATCTGTATATGCAGAGTGCGATCGCATGCGAGCAGAGTTCGAAGTTGCCGCTCCTAAGGTCAGTGACACTTTGATGCAATCACTTCTTGCAGGAGATGCCGAAGCGGTCGGTAAGTCGTTACACAATGATCTACAGGCACCAGCATGTTCACTTCGCCCCGCGCTCTCTTTAGTCCTCGAGGTCGGTCGTGATTACGGAGCACTCGGAGCACTCGTTTCAGGCAGCGGTCCGACAGTCGCATTTCTTGTCACCGATGAAGAAGCAGGTCTTGATTTAGCAGTTGCTTTAACTGCAAGCGGTGTAGTGGGCAGCGTTGCGCGCGCAACAGGCCCAGTACACGGCGCGCGAGTAATTTAAGAGCGACTACATACCTTCATCAAAATTAGAGGCTAATTTGCTGAGTAGATCTGCCAGTTGATCAAATTCTCTTTGAGATAACTCCGTTAAGAATTTTCGCTCGTACTTAATCAATTGATCAAGCGCTTCATCAACTTTCTTCATTCCCAAAGATGTGAGCGTCACCAAAGAACCGCGACCATCATTGGGATCAGATTCACGGATAATCAGATTGAGCTCTTCCAGGCGATCCAGGCGATTTGTCATCGTCCCACTCGTCACCATCGTCTCTTGCATTAATTGACCTGGCGATAATGTATGAGGAGCGCCTGCGCGACGAAGAGCGGCAAGGACATCAAATCCCCATGTCTCGAGTTCTGCGAATGCATCTTTACGAGCAAGATCAAGATGGCGAGATATCCGAGATATTCGGCTCAAGATTGATAGCGGAGCAAGGTCTGCATCAGGTCGCTCTCGCTTCCAAGCTGCAATAAGGCGATCCACCTCATCACGGTGTTCATTCTCAATCGCCATGGGGCAAGGCTATCGCCATGGGCTAGGTCAGTTTGGAAAGTCAGGCGGTGATAAGGGAGAATATAGGGTCCGCCATTGTGTAG
>WLPB01000099.1 GCA_009698975.1 Actinomycetota bacterium
CATCTGCTTCACGGTTGGTTAGGCCACCAAGGACCTGCATCAACTGTTCTTGCAAGATTGTGAAAGTTACAGATTCTTCCGGCTTAACCGCTTCAGAGTCTTCAATGAGATCTCCGAACTCAGAATCTCCCTCTTCACCAAGTGGTGTGTGAAGTGAAATTGGTTCGCGACCATACTTCTGAACTTCGACAACCTTTTCTGGTGTCATATCAAGCTCTTTAGCGAGCTCTTCTGGGGTCGGTTCGCGGCCAAGGTCTTGCAACATCTGGCGTTGTACACGTGCCAGCTTGTTGATGACTTCAACCATGTGAACTGGAATACGAATGGTGCGTGCCTGGTCTGCCATCGCACGAGTAATCGCCTGACGAATCCACCATGTGGCATATGTCGAGAACTTATAACCCTTTGTGTAGTCGAACTTCTCAACTGCGCGGATAAGTCCGAGGTTTCCTTCTTGAATAAGATCCAAGAACAACATTCCGCGGCCGGTGTATCGCTTTGCAAGAGAGACCACGAGACGAAGGTTTGCCTCTAACAAGTGATTCTTTGCGCGCTTTCCATCTTCGACGATGAATTCGAGTTCGCGCTTGAGTTTCTTATCAATCTTCTTCTCATTCTTCAGCATCTCATCTGCAAAGAGACCTGCTTCAACACGTGTTGCAAGCTCTACTTCGAGCTCTGCATTAAGAAGTGCTACGCGGCCAATCTGCTTCAGGTAATCCTTTACAGGATCTGCCGTTGCACCAGCTGTAAGGACTGTCTGTTCTGGTGGGAGGCGCTTGATTTCGGTCTGTACGAAACGAGCTTGTTCGTTGAAGTAATACTGTAAATCTTCGAGGTTCTTCAGGTAACCCTGGTTGATTGCCTCAGTGATCAGCTTGGCTGACTTATCAGTAAAGGTATTCATGGCAAATTGCTGTTGAATCTGCTTGAATGTCAACGCCTTTGCTTCTGCCTGATCAATATTGTGCTTTGCCGGAACTTCGCGACCTTGAATCTGACCATTTACAGCCTCAAGGATCATGTTGATGTTCTTCAGATCCTTCTTATGCTTCTCGCGCTCGTTCTTATCTTCTTCATCATCATCTGACTCGGAGTCAAGAAGCAAGAATGAACCTTCTTCAAACTTGCTCTTCTCTTCAGTGACATCGACGACGCGTGGCTTAACGCCTTCGCCTTCAGCATCGATAATCTCTGCTGCCTCTGCGATCAGAGTCTCTGCATCTTCAATTTCAACTTCTTCAACAACGATTTCATTACCCTCGTCATCAAGGATTACTGCCTTCTCTCCCTTTACGGGTGCAGCAACTTCAACTTTTACTGGCTCTGGAGCAACAAGTGCTAACTGTGCCTTTGAAAGAATGCGATTTGCTCCGCCGAGTCCGGCCTTACGTGCCTTCTCGGTATCTACCGGAATAGAGATATCTAACTGACGCGCTTCTTGAGCGAGTGCCATGAATTCTTTCTTGACCGCTTTGCGATAGTTATCAATTCCGCTGGCAGCTAGCTGATCGACAATCTCCTTGTGGCGGGCGACATCGCTCTTAAGATCTACGAGCTGCTGAATCTCTTTTGTGCTCAGATCTTTCTTTAACTCAATCTTTACCGGCTTTGCTGGCTTTACCGCAGCTGCCTTCTTTACTGGTGCTGCCTTCTTGGCAACGGCTTTCTTAGCGACAGCTTTCTTAGCAGGGGCCTTCTTCACGGGAGCAGCCTTCTTAGCAACTGCCTTCTTCGCCGGAGCTGCTGTTTTAGCAACAGCTTTCTTAGCTACCTTGTTTTTGAGCGCACTTGATACAGCCACAATTGTCCTTTGGTTTTTTCGAACTATCTTCGAGACCTTCTATCTCGAACCGTCCGATGCAATACCTATATTATACCCAGATAAATTCGCTAATTCAGCGTGATTTTCTCTGCCACCGCCAAAGCGTGGCGCACCGCCTCACCGACAGCCTCTGATTCGACGAGAAAGCCGTCGTGTCCGAAGTCCGATGAGATGGTAATTAACGGCTCGGCCGTTGGAACAAGCTCAGATATCTCAACCTGAAGTCGAGGTGGGAAGAGGCGGTCGGTATCGATGGAAACGACCACGACAGGGACGGTGATTGATTCGAGAGCGGCAGCAACTCCCCCGCGATCTCGCCCGACATCATGAGAATTCATCGCATCGGTGAGAGCGATATAGGTATTGGCATCAAAGCGGGCGGCAAGCTTCTTCGCTTGATGATCAAGATAGGACTCAACGGCGAAGCGGCCAGTCTCATCACCTTGTAGCTGACGACCAAAGCGCACATCCATCTCGGATTCGGTGCGATAGGTCAGGTGAGCGATACGACGCGCAATACCCATACCTTCATTTGGGCCACTACTTTGCTCGTAATAATCGCCTTTGTTGAAATTGGGGTCACTCTTGATTGCGCGAATTTGAATTGATGCAGTTCCGATTTGATCTCCGGTAGCAACAGCTGATGATCCAATCGTACAAATCGCTCCGATACGTTCTGGAAGTTGTATTGCCCATTCAAGGGCACGCATACCGCCCAATGACGGTCCAACTGCAAGACGATATTTTTTGATGCCAAGTGCATCAGAGAATGCGACTTCAGCGTTGACCATGTCGCGAATCGTAATAATCGGAAACCTTGAACCGTAACGCTTTCCATCTGGGGCGATACTCGATGGACCGGTCGAACCCTGACAACCGCCAATCACATTAGGGCAGAGAATAAAATATTTATCGGTATCAAATGGCAGCCCTGGGCCAACCATCTGCGGCCACCAGCTTGGAACATCTGACCACCCTGTCATTGCGTGGTTAATGAGAATTGCGTTGTCGCCAGCCTCGTTAAGAGTCCCCCAGCTTTGATATGCAATGGTGATATCAGGCAAGACTTCGCCGTTTTCTAAGAGCAGAAAACCAATTTTAATAAATTTGCGCTCTTGTGGATCATCGCCTTCAAGCCATGCGCCAGTGACATCGCTACCTGGTCGACCAACATTTAAAGTCATAGAAAAATCCTCACGCACTTGCGATTACATCAACTGTGATGCAAAAGCCTGGTCGTCACCCGGAGCACCCCACCGCGGTGGAGGGTTGCCGTCTAGTAAGCCGGGGCTTTCCTTAAAGTGCAAGAACTAGAACTCGTGACCTAGAGAAATCTTAACCTATCTCCCCAGTCTCATTAAAGTCCCTCGTTAAAGATGGTGGCAACCACCCTAGGGTGCAGATCCGCGCGCATCTGAGCGAAGGATTGTGGTGGCCAACCCGCGTTAAATACTCGTCGCAGAAGCCCTGCCAAGGGATAACTCTCGCCATCTTCAATCGCTCGATCAACTGCTTTCTGAGCAAGGGCGCCATCGCCACCTTCATATGCCATGGCAGCAACAATGCAGGCGATGGGTGCGATAAATCCTGGCGGAGCGATGCGTAAGAGTTCGCGCCACATAGCGAAGTAAAGATCGTAACTATCTTCCTCATGAATACCGAGGGCGAAGTCACGTACCTGCACATCGCTCATACGACCAATAAGACGGGCGCAGAGATTTCTATCGGTGGGGCCGCGACCAATACTGAATTCATCGAGTAATAGCTGCATCGCATCAACGCCATCTCTGCGAAGCATTCCTAACTCAGCTTCATCATCGAGGCTTTCATCAATAGCGAAGAGTGATACCTGAGCACACCAATCTGAATCATCAAAACCTGCAGTCGATGAGATAGAGCCGATGAGTTCCGAGATATTTTCATATGGCATAGGTATTCCAGCGATGACATGTTCTGCTGCAAACTGCGACTCTTCTATCGTTGGCATCGATAAGCCATGCGGCGGGCAACAGGATTGGTCACGACAGATAATGGATCTGTATCGTCCATCAGCGACGACTATTGATTCCTGGATTGTGATGCCCTCCCGAATGAGCGCCGCTCCGATGGTAATCAGGAGTAGATCTCCATCGCTGCGATTAGTAGGCATATATGCGACCAAGAGCGCCGATTCGGCTTCATCGCGGCGGAAGTGTTGCACCAACATCTCGATTTCATCGGTAGAGATAGCAGGAGGAATATCAATCCGCATCGCCATCCCAATCTCTGCGCCGCGAATTGATATTAAGACCAACGAGTCAGCAGGCTTAAAGCCGATGAGGAAAGGAACTGCAGTAATGAGGTCGTGGGCAGATGTAAGGGTTGGCATTTTTCTCTCAATTCACAAAGCGGATAGGGGCGGATACAACGGAAATTGGCAGGATTGCAAGAGAGATAAGTTCGCTCGGAATGGGGGTCGAAACCCCGCTGACGGTGAATTCGCCGCTCCAATGTGTAACGAGCTCAATCAAATAGTGGCCTGGTCTTGAATAAGTGTGTTGGATTTTTCCATCAGGAAATGCAGCGCCCACATCACGAGTCGCGAAAATAACTCCATCACCGTAATGCCAGATGAAATTCGGCTTTAACTTGATATCCACGATCTCATCCAGAATTTTCACTCGCTTTGTAAGTACTGTAGGGACATCAGACCAGAAGTAGACCGGTGTTTTTACAAGCGGTGAGAAAGAAGGCTGATAAGAGATTCCCGAAGTCGGTATAGATTCGATCAACTTATCAAAGAGTGACTGTGCTGGTGTTGTGCTGCTCGATGTAGTTGATTTCGGAGTGCTTACCTTCGGTCGTTTCCTTCCTGCTTTAGGTTGAGATGATGGCGCACTGACTTTAGGTTTTGGCGTTGGAGAAGCGCTGACCCGAGGTTTGACCGTTCGCTTCGGAATTGGTTTTGTAGTGGTGCTCGATGTCGG